>NZ_JBJDRJ010000015.1:0-85655 GCF_044987415.1 Microbacterium sp. ZW T5_45
CCATCAAGCCCTGGGCTACGCCACTCCAGCCGAAGCGATGGCCCATCTGACACGGACCACCGCCGCCAAAGCGGCCTAACCAGAACGGAAATGAGAACAACACTCCACGACACGCGGGCCGCCCTACTCGCCGTCGGTCTCATGCAGAAACGTCGGTCTCGCGGGCCCCTGTACCGTGTTCGAGTCTTAGTCCCACGACGGTCACCCACGGCTCTCGAACGAGACGGGGCAGTCGCGCAGGCAGCCGGCGAGTTCGCCGAGGCCCTCGTCGACGTGTCCGATGAGGTAGGTGCCCGTCGGAGCGACCTGACCGTCGTGCAGGAACACGATGATCGACTGCAACGGCTCCCAATAGACGACGTCGCCGGCGCGGAACTCGGCCGGTGTCGCAGCATCCGTCACGTCGAGCGGTGCGTCGAGCGAAGCGATGACGGCGGTGCCCATCCGGTCGGAGAACGACAGCACCGTAGGCAGCCCGGATGCCAGATCGTCGGCATCCGCCGCCTGCAGGCTGATCCGAGCGGGAGCGGTCGCCGGGGTCGTCACCGCACAGGCGGCGGTCAGCAGGATCATCGCCAGTGCGGCCAGGAATGCGGATGCTCGTCTCTTCATGCTCTCGATCACATCGCTGTCCCACCGCTCTCGGGAGTCCCGCAGCTGCCGCGCCCTGACAGGGCATCCCAGACGCGGATGCATCGACCTACTCTGATCGCATGGACAACCAGTCAGAGGTCCGAGACTTCCTGATGTCGCGCCGCGCTCGCGTCGAACCCGAGGATGTCGGGCTGCCGCGCGGTTCCGACCGGCGGGTGCCCGGCTTGCGTCGCGGCGAGGCGGCGGCACTCGCGGGTGTGAGCGTCGAGTACTACGCCAGGCTCGAGCGCGGAGCGATCGGCGGGGCGTCGCCCGCGGTGCTCGATGGGCTGGCACGCGCACTGCGCATGAACGACGCGGAGCGCGAGCACCTGCATCGACTCGCCTCAGGGGCCGGTGCGCGACCACGACCCGCCACGAAGCCGGCGCCGCTGTGGCGTCCCTCGCAGAGCGTGCAGTGGGTGCTCGACTCGATGGACTCCGCAGCCGCCCTGATCGGCAACGGGCGCACCGACCTGCTCGCGTGGAATCGCCTCGGCGGGGCGCTCATGCACGAGCTCATCACGACCGCGACGACCCCGCAGCCGAACTTCGCTCGGTTCATCTTCCTCGAGCCGGTCGCACGGCGCTTCTACCCGGACTGGGACGCGATCGCGCGGGTCAACGTCGCCCAGCTGCGGGCCGAGGCCGGTCGTGACCCGCACGACAAGGCGCTGCACGATCTCGTCGGCGAGCTCTCCACCCGCAGCGACCACTTCCGACGCCTCTGGGGAGCGCACGATGTGCTGCATCTCGAGTCCGGAGCCAAGCGATATCACCACCACCTGGTGGGCGATCTGTCGCTGAGCTTCGACGGATTCGACCTTGCGGGGCATCCGGGCGTGCAGCTCACGGTTCTCACCGCCGAGCCCGGGAGCCCGGATCATCAGGCGCTCATGCTGCTCGGCTCGGCGGCGGCGACGGCGGATTCCGGGCTGAGCGATGCGTCGGATGCCGGGCTGGAGGCTCGCGCGAAGGCGTAGCCGTAGCCGTAGCCATAGGCGACCGCGGGCAGGTGCCGTCCTCCGCGGCGCACGTGGGCGGCAGCACGGGTCGGGCCGGCACGCACGGGCAGGGGGAGGCGGAACCCCCGCGCGCCCGGGTCAGAAGCCCTCGGCCTCGCGGGGCGTATAGGCGGCCTCGAGCGCCTGCAGCTCGGCGTCTTCGAGCCGGATCTCCACTGCGGCCACGGCGTCGTCGATGTGCGCGGCCTTCGTCGCGCCGACGATCGGCGCGGTGACGGCCGACTGCTGTGCGACCCAGGCCAGCGCGACCTGAGCGCGGGACACACCGCGGTCGGCGGCGACCCGCGCGACGGCGTCGACGATCGCACGGTTGGACTCCTCCTCGCGGTGGTACAGCGTCGCACCGAACGCGTCGGTCGCGGTGCGGGAGGTCGTCGCGTCCCAGTCGCGGGTGAGGCGTCCGCGGGCGAGCGGCGACCACGGCAGCACACCGACGCCGGAGTCGAGGCAGTACGGATGCATCTCGCGCTCCTCTTCGCGCTGCAGCAGGTTGTACTGGTCCTGCATCGACACGAACGGCGTCCACCCGTTCACCGCAGCGGCCTGCTGCGCCTTCGCGAACTGCCAGGTCCACATCGACGAGGCGCCGATGTACCGCGCCTTGCCCGAGCGCACGACGTCGTGCAGCGCCTCCATGGTCTCTTCGATCGGCGTCTCGGGATCCCAGCGGTGGATCTGGTACAGGTCGACGTGGTCAGTGCCGAGTCGCTTCAGGCTCGCGTCGATGCCCGAGAGGATGTGCGCGCGGCTGAGCCCCGCCTGGTTCGCTCCGGGTCCCATTCGCCCGTGCACCTTGGTCGCGAGCACGATCTCGTCGCGGCGGGCGAAGTCGGCGAGAGCGCGACCCACGAACTCCTCGCTCGTGCCGTCGGAGTACACATCGGCCGTGTCGAACGTCGTGATGCCGGCCTCGAGCGCCTGACGGATGAGCGGGCGGCTCGACTCCTCGTCGAGCGTCCAGCCGTGAGCGCCGCGGTCGGCGGTGCCGAAGCTCATGCAGCCGAGAACGACCTTCGAGATCCGCAGTCCGGTGCGGCCGAGTCTGACGCTGTCCATGCGCTTCTCCTTGCATCGTCGCGGCTCGAGGCGGCCGCCCTGAACAGTATGACGGCGGAATGTCGGTGGGGGAGAGGAGACTCGCGACGGCCGCCTGGGGAGGTCATCCGGCGGGCCGCGTAAAGAATCGCGGTCCGTCGAGTCTCATCAGAGGCGGCACCCTGGGCGTCGTCGACCTGAAGGAGTTCTCGTGTCCACAGCATCCCCCGCTCCGCTGACCGCATCTCGGGAGGCGGTCCGCGTCTCGCTCGTCGTCAAGGACGCCCGCGGGTTCACGCACTACTACGAGGAGATCGAGACGACGCCGGATGCCGTGCGCGACGCCTTCGACCTCATGGCGAGGCGACGACCGGAGAGGTGACGATGAGATCAATAGGATGAGCCGCATGAACATCGTGCGCTTCGGAAGACCTGTCCCGTGGCGCGGCATCATCGCGAGCATGGGCATCGGTGCAGGGATGGCGCTCTTCACCGCGCTGCTCGGAATCCTCAGCGGACGCTTTCACGGCTCGCTTCTGCTGCTGCTGTTTCTGCTGATCCCCGTCGTGGTCAGTCCGATCCTCATCGCGATCAACACCTTCGCGACTTTCGATCCGCAGACCGGACTCATCAGCATCAACGGCGCAGCGCCCGTGCCACTTGCGCACGTCACCCAGGCCCGCACCATGACCACCCGCGGCGTCGCGACGCTCTATCTCGGGACCGGACCGACCCGCGCGGAACGATTCTTCGTCGCGAACGGTCCTTTCGGGAGTCCGCGCGTCGAGCGCGATTGGGTGCGGCATCTGTTGCCGTACACGGGTCTTCCTCGCTCAGGTGTTCATCCGGATGAGTTCGGTACGAGGCATGTGCGACAGGCGTCCTTCGAGGAGGCCTCGGTCTTCGCTCACCGCTGGCTGAACTGATCGGGGCGCATCGCACCCGGGCCTCAGCGGGCGATCGGCGTCTCGCGCACGACGACCTCGTGCGACATGGGCAGTGCGCCGAGGATCCGCGGGGAGCCGTCGACCCAGTCGACCTCGACCCCTTCCGCCGCGAGGGCCGCGACGTCGATCGTGATGTCGAGCAGCGGCAGCGCGAGGTCGGCGTACCGGCCGGACACCACGTCTCCGACGTGCTCGGCGGTCGTCGCATGGATGAATCCCGCGTCGTCGACGTGCGTGCCACGGGTCGACACCGCGTACTCGCCGAAGCCGCGGCTCATCTCCCAGTCGTCCTGGATCGCGATGTGGTGGATCTCGGTCTCCACTGCTCCTCCTCGGAAGTTAATGAAACGAAAGCGTTGCATTTAACGATAGGCTACTCCCATGACAGGGAAGAGGGGGCGACCGTCGGCCGCCGAGCGACTCGAGCGGCACGAGCGCGTCGTCGACGTCGTGATCCGGATGCTGATCGATCACGGGTACGACGCCGTGACGTTCGACCGCATCTCGGCCGAGGCCCACGTCGCCAAGCGCACGCTCTACGCCGACTTCGGCGACCGGTCCGGTCTGGTGCGTGCGGCCGTGCGGCGGCAGCATCCGACGGATCCATCCGCAGGCGACCTGCGCGCCGCGGCGATCGAGATCATCGCGCATCTGCTCTCGGATGAGGCGATCGGCATCCATCGCGCGATCATCGCAGCCGCCGACGCCGCGCTCGCCGCGGAGTTCTACGACGAGGGCCCCGCGCGCGCGCAGCGGATCCTCGCGGACCGGATCCCGGATCCGGATGCCGCGCCGATCCTCTTCGCCGCACTGCTCGGCGAGCCGCATCGGCGGCGCCTGCTCGGGCTGTCCGAAGCTCCGGATGCTGCGCAGGTCGAAGCGCATGTCGATGCGACTCTCGCGCTGCTCGAGTTGGGGCCGGTGCGACGCGCACACTCGGACTGAGTTCTCACACTCAGGCTGAGGGATCGGCGCAGTTTCTTCAGCCCGAACGTGAGTTTCCCGCCCGAGTCGGAGAGTCGAGGCGGCGCGCAGGCTCAGCGGGCCAGCAGTGCTCCGGCCGCGTCGTGCAGGCACTGGACGAAGGCCGCGCACACCGCGCTCTCATCGTCGAGCACTCGACGCGCGGCGAGAAGTCGCGTGGTCGGCGAGCCGGCGATCGGCACGACGGCAATCGATGGCGGTACGAGCTGACGCACCGACTCGGGCAGGATGCTGGCGCCCACGCCCGCCGCGACGAAGCCGAGCGCCGTCTCCTGATGCACGACCGTCTCGGCGATCCGTGGAGTGCCGGCCGGAGCGAGTACCGCGTTCACCCGATCGACGTAGCCCGGCATGAGGCCGCGTGGATAGGCGATCAACGGAACGTCGATCAGGTCGTCGGCCGTCACCTCCAGACGACCGGCGAGGGGATGCGCGACCGGAAGGCAGGCGACGAGACGCTCCTCGAACACGACCTCGGTCGTGAGGGCGGGCGCGGCACCGCTCACCGGCGGGAACTCGTCGCGGACGATGCCGATGTCGATGCTCCCCTCGCGCAGCCGATCGAACTGCTCGCCGGAGGTGAGCGGCACGAGAGTTAGGGCGACGCCGGGCCGACGAGCGCGGAACTGTTGCACGACCTCCGGCAGCACGGTGTAGTTCGCGGAGCTGACGAACCCGGCGGTGAGTTGACCGGCGAGCCCATCGACGTAGTCGCGCATCTCGGCGCGCACCGCATCGACCTCCTCGAGGATCCTCCGCGCGCGCTCCTGCAGGTGGCGACCGGCAGGAGTGAGGGCCACCCGGCGCGTGCTCCGTTCGAACAACGGCATTCCCACCTCGCGTTCGAGGCGACCCACTTGGACGCTCAACGGGGGCTGCGACATGTGCAGTTTCTGCGCCGCCCGACCGAAGTGGAGCTCGTCGGCGACGGCCATGAAATAGCGCAGTTGACGGAGCTCCATCCGGGTCACGATACGGGCTTCGTATTACCGGCCCGTTACGACCAGATTGCGAGCAGAACGCTATCAATCCGACGTGAAAAACGTATTTGACCAGGGATTGTCTCGCAATGTCAACTGGAGTCATCACCCGCTCCCAGGAGGACCCGTCATGACCGCAGACACCGCCGGCACCACGAAGATCGACATGCTCTACCTGAGCGAGCCCGAGGTCATCGCGGCCGGAATCAAGGACATGGCGCGCTGCATGGAGGTCATGGAGGAGGTCCTCGTCCTCGTCGCCAAGGGCGACTACCGGATGGCGGGCAGCTCGGCGAACTCGCACGGTGCGCAGATCAGCTTTCCGCAGTCCTCGCCGTTCCCCGGTATGCCTCTGGATGCCGCCGACCGGCGCTTCATGGCGATGCCGGCGTACCTCGGCGGCCGCTTCGACGCCGCGGGGGTCAAGTGGTACGGATCGAACGTCGACAACCGCGAGAAGGGGCTGCCCCGCTCGATCCACCTCATCGTGCTGAACGACAAGGAGACCGGCGCACCCTTCGCGATCATGTCCGGCAACCTCGAGAGCGCCTATCGCACCGCGGCCGTCCCCGGAGCCGCCGCCAAGAAGCTCGCGCCGGTGAACGCGACGTCGCTGGGCATCATCGGTCCCGGCGCCATGAACAAGAGCGCCCTGCACGCCATGACCACGGCCCGGCCCAGCCTCGACACGATCCGCATCAACGGTCGGCGCCGCTCGACCTCGGAGGCGTTCGCCGACTACGTGCGTGAGTTCTATCCGCAGTTCACGACCATCGAGATCGCCGAGACGGTCGAGGCGGCAGTGCGCGACTCCGACATCGTCTCCGAAGCCGTCACGGGTCTGGTCGGATCCGAGAACTACCCCTACATCGACGGCGACTGGATCAAGCCCGGCGCCTTCCTCAGCCTTCCGGCGAACCTGCGCATGGACAAGGAGTACACGCTCTCCGGCAAGGCCCGACTCATCGCCGACGCGAAGAAGATCTACGAGGCGTGGGCCGAGGAGTACCCCGCGCCCTCGCACGAGACGGCCTTCGGCATGATCGGCCTCTACTGGCAGGACCTCATCGAGGCCGGAGAGCTCGACGAGTCGCGCGTGGTGAACATCGGCGACGTGTTCGAGGGCACCGCCCCCGGGCGCGAGTTCCCCGAGCAGCCGGTGCTCTTCAGCGTCGGCGGCATGGGTGTCGAGGATGTCGCCTGGGCGAAGACCGTCTACGAGAACGCGCTCGAGCTGGGCATCGGCACGAAGCTCAACCTCTGGGACGCTCCCGACCTGGCCTGACCGACCGCCATCCACGGAAGACACGATCGTGAATCCCAGAGAACAGCACGCCGCGAGCGAATCGGCCACCTACGCGATCATCGGCGCGGGCCTCAGCGGTGCCGCGGCCGCCTGGCGGCTCGCGCAGTCGGGCGCCGAGGTGATCGTGCTCGAGCGCGACGTCCCGGCATCCGCTCTGGGCAGCTCGCACGGTTCGGCGCGCATCTTCCGTTACGCCTACCAGGACGCGTTCTACTCCGACCTCGTCGTACAGGCGAAACGCGGCTGGGACGAGCTCGAGGCGGCGAGCGGCGAGCGATTGATCACGCCGAGCGGCTCACTGGACTTCGGCGCCGTGCGCGACCCGCAGGGTCTCGCACGCGTGCTCGACGAGGTCGGAGTCGAGAACGAGCTGCTCAGCAGCGCGGAGGCTTCGGTTCGCTGGCCGCAGCTCTCCTTCGACACCGAGGTGCTCTGGCATCCGGGCGCGGGGGTGATCGACGCCGAGCACTCGGTCGAGGCGATGGTGCGACTCGCCGAAGCGGCGGGCGCGCAGGTGCGCACCGGCTGGGAGGTCGCGTCCGTGCGGCATGGTTTCACCGGCTACCTCGTCACCTCGTCGACCGGTCGCACCGTGCACGCCGAACAGGTCATCGTCGCCGCGGGCGGCTGGCTGCCCGGCCTGCTCGCGGACCTGGATCTGCCCGGCGGCTTCGCCGACGCGATGCCGCAGTTCGAGGTACGGCAGGAGAACGCGTTCCACTACCCGTATCGGCAGCTCGCCGACGCCGGCGAGACGCCGACGGATGCCGCGACCTCGTGGCCGACCTTCATCTACAAGGGCGAGGAGATCCAGACCTACAGCCTGCCCGGTGGCCGCGACGCCGACTTCCGTGGGCAGAAGATCGCCGAGTACAACGGGGGACGAGTGATCCCGGGTGCCGCGCACCAGGACGGCCTGATCGACCCGGCGAACCGCCGCAGGGTCACGGCGTTCGTCGAGGAGTTCACCCCGGGACTCGTGCCCGAGTCGTACGCCGAGACGACCTGTCTGTTCACGAACGTGCCGCGCGACGACATGATCATCGACCGGGCGGCCGGCGTCACGATCCTCTCGCCGTGCTCGGGGCAGGGCGCCAAGTTCGCCCCTCTGCTGGGCGAGCTCGTGCTCGACCTCGTCGCCGGATCCCAGCAGACCGCCGACCGCTTCCGCGCGATCGGTCAGAGCTTCGCGGGGGTGCGATGATGAGCGCCCCTGCGAACGCCAACGACCTTCTCGCCGAGATCGAGCGGATCGGAGCGGATGCCGAGCGCGGCGGCTACACACGACCCGTGTTCTCGTCCGCCGAGCTCGAGTTGCGCTCCTGGTTCGAGAGCCATGCGAGCGCACGCGGGCTGGACGTCGAGACCGACGGCAACGGCATCATCTGGGCCTGGTGGGATGTGTCCGACGCGGATCGTCGTGGGGCCGAGGCACCCGGCGCCGACCGGCCCGATCGCCGCGGCGCGATCGTCACCGGTTCTCACCTCGACTCGGTACCGGGCGGGGGCAACTTCGACGGGCCGCTCGGCGTCGCGAGCGCGCTCGCCGCGATCGACCTCCTCCGTGAGAAGGGCGTGGTGCTGCGGCATCCGCTCGCCCTCGCCGTCTTCCCAGAGGAGGAGGGCTCGCGCTTCGGGGTCGCCTGCCTCGGCTCGCGCTTGATCGCCGGCATCGTCGCACCCGAGACCGTGCGCGCGCTGACCGACGAGGGCGGGCGCACGTTCGCCGACGTCGCGACCGGCGCCGGGTTCGACCCCTCGGCCATCGGCCCGGACACCGAGCGTCTCGCGGGGATCGCCGCGTTCGTCGAGCTGCACGTCGAGCAGGGGCGCGGTCTCGCCGATCTCGACCAGCCCGTCGCTCTGGCGGGGGCGATCATCGCGCACGGCCGCTGGCACGTGCGGATCGAGGGCCGCGGCGATCACGCCGGTGCGACCCGCATGGCCGACCGCCACGACCCCGTGGTCGTCGCCGCCGAGACCGTTCGCAGTCTGCGGGCGCACACGCTCGTCGTCGACGACGCCCGCGGCACGGTCGGCCGCATCAAGGTCACCCCTGGCGGCACGAACGTCATCGCCTCGGCCGTCGACCTCTGGATCGACGTGCGGCACCGCGACGAGGACGCCGTGCGGCGCATCGTCAGCGAGGTCACGGCGGCGACGGAGCGGGCGGCGGATGCCGAGGGCTGCACGGTCGTCGTCACCGAGCAGTCGTTCTCGCCGACCGTGTCGTTCGATCCTGCGCTGCGCTCGCGCATGCAGGCGGTCCTGCCCGACGCCCCCGTTCTCGACACCGGTGCCGGTCACGACGCCGGTGTCCTGGCCGACGTCATCCCCACCGGGATGCTGTTCGTCCGCAACCCCACCGGCTCCTCGCACACCCCTGCCGAGACCGCCGGTCCCGAAGACGTCACGGCGGGCGTGCACGCGCTCGCCGCCGTGCTCGAGAACCTGCTCACCTGACACCGAACGATCCGGTCCCGACGGCGCGACCACCCCGGAGCACCACTCCGGGCCCCAGCACACACGCACCACGAAAGGAGATCGACATGGACATCACCTCCCAGGTCAACACGGGATGGATGCTCACCGCGACCGTCGCCGTGACCCTCATGCTGCCCGGACTCGCGCTGTACTACGGCGGTCTGTCACGCACCAAGAACATCCTCAACACGATGATGATCGTGCTCGGCGGCTTCGCCGTCACGGCCGTCCTCTGGGTCCTGTTCGGCTACGGACTCACGCTCGGCGATTCGGTCGGCGGAGCCGGCCTCATCGGCGACCCGGCCGGACTGATCGGCATCCAGTCCCTGCTCGGCGCCGAAACGCCGGAGGGCGCCGTCCCGAGCATCCTCATCGCCGTCTTCCAGCTGATCTTCGCCGGTCTCACCGTGGGCATCATCGGCGGCGCGGTCGAGGGCCGTATGAAGTTCTCGAGCTGGCTGATCTTCTCGGGCCTCTGGGCGACGCTGGTGTACTTCCCCGTCGCGCACTGGGTCTTCGCCTTCGACGCCGCAGACGGATCGACCAAGGGCGGCTGGATCGCCAACGGTCTGCACGCGATCGACTTCGCCGGCGGCACCGCGGTGCACATGAACGCCGGTGTCGCGGCGCTCGTGCTCGCGTTCTTCCTCGGCAAGCGTCGGCACTTCCCGCACGTCGGTCGCCCGGGCAACCTGCCCATCGCCGTGGTCGGCGCGGGCCTTCTGCTCGTCGGCTGGTACGGCTTCAACGGAGGTTCATCGGGAGGCATCAACGAGAGCGCGGGCGTCGCGGTCACCAACACGCTCATCGCGGCGTGCGCCGGCCTGCTCGGCTGGATCGTCGTCGAGCGCATCCTGCGCAAGGCGGCCACGTCGCTCGGAGCGATCTCGGGAGTGCTCGGCGGCCTCGTCGGCATCACGCCCGCCGCCAACTCGGTGTCGCCGGTCGGTGCGGTCATCATCGGCTTCCTCGCCGGCATCGTCGCCTTCGCGACGCTGAGCCTCAAGGAGAAGCTGGGCTACGACGACGCGCTCGACGCGGTCGCGATCCACATGTTCCCCGGCATCTTCGGCACGCTGGCGATCGGCTTCCTCGCCGACCCCGCCTCGCCGGCGGGTGCGGCGGGCATCTTCTTCGGCGGCGACTGGAGCCTGCTCGGCACCCAGGCGCTCGCGATCGTCTCGGTGTTCGCCTACACGCTCGTCGTGACCGCGCTCATCGCCTGGCTGTTGAAGGTCACCGTCGGCCTACGGGTCGGCGACGGCCACGAGATCGCCGGACTCGACACCTCGCTGCACGCAGAGACCGCCTACGACCTGGACGACGTGCGCTCCTGAGCGCGGGTCACGAGAGAGGACACGAACATGAAGCTCATCACCGCCGTCGTGCAGCCCAGCGCCCTCGAGCCCGTCAAGGACGCGCTCGCCGAGGTCGGGGTCACCGGCATGACGATCTACGACGCGAAGGGTCACGGCGCCCAGGTGGGCAAGGTCGAGGTCTACCGCTCGCAGCGGGTGAAGGTCGATTTCCTGCCCAAGATCACGATCGAGACCGTGGTCGCCGACGAGGAGCTGGAGGCGGCGCTCGCCGCCATCCAGGAGGCCGCCCGCACCGGGGCCATCGGCGACGGCAAGATCTGGGTCACCGACGTGCTGCAGGTCATCCGCGTCCGCACCGGTGAGACCGGCCCGACCGCGATCCGCTGACGGAGGTACGAATGACCCGCACCCGCGCTGACCTCGGAGTCGTCCGTCCGGCGGACGTCGAACCCGAACCCTGGGCCAACGGCCTCGGGGTCACGCGGGTGCTCGCCGCGCGGGCGGCCTGGCGCATCAGCCTCGCCGAGATCGACGGACGGATGCCGTTCTCGCCGTTCCTCGGCGCCGATCGGGTGCTGATCCCGCTGTCGCCCTCGGGGGTGACGCTCGAGATCGAGGGCATCGAACGGTCGGTGGGGCGGTTCGAGGGGGCGGCGTTCCGCGGTGAGGATCACGTGATCGCTCAGACCGACGGCGAGCGGGTGTCGGTCGTGAACTTCATGACGCGACGGTCGAGCGGCCGCATCGACTGGAGCATCCATCGAGGTGCTGGTCCGCTGCCCGCCGACGTCGAGGCGCTGGTCGTGCTGGATGGGAGGGTCCTCGTCTCGGGTGACCTGCTGCCGGTCGGTGCCGTCGTCGTGCCCGGGCCCGGGGTGCGTGCACGCGCTGAGGCCGACGCCGTCGTCGCGGTGATGCGGCTCAGCGGGGTGGTGTGGTCGCGGCGATGACCAGCGGATGCCGCGGGGACCGTCGACCGATTTGAATCGATTTCCTCTCCCCGATAGTCATACCGATATTTTTCCTGTTAACTGGCGGGGAGCTGCCTGAGCGGTTCCTGACCCCAATCCGGACCCGCATGCGGCGCTCACTCCTGACTTCATCGCGTTCCGGGGAGGGAACACCCATGTCACGAACAACCGTCCGCGCGCGCCTGCGCTCGTGGGCTCGCACGAGGTCCGTCGGCCGATCCGCCGTCGCCGCCCTCGGAGTCGCAGCCCTCGCCGGCGCCTCACTGATGGGCGTCGCATCCGCAGCCCAGGCCGCTCCGGGTACGCCCGGGGTGCCGCAGGCCAACTCCGTCGTCTTCGAGGAGGACTTCGAGAACGGTGCCGGGACCACTCCCGTCCTGCTCACCAACTACACCGGTGCGACCGGTCAGACCTACACCGCGGATCCCGCGTGGCTGACGAACTGCAACGGCATCATCGTCAACTTCAACATCCCGTTCACCGATCTCGGCAACTGTGTGGCCTCGGGCGACTCGGCGAACCTCCGCCAGCTCGCCTACGCGCTCGGCGCTCACGCCGGTACGGCGAACCCGGCGGCCAACGATGTCGTCGCGGCCTACACCGAGAACAACCCCGGCGCGAACGCGGTCGAGTTCGAGACCGTCGACAACATCACGCTGGCATCCGCATCGGGTCGATTCCTGACGTTCAGCGTCGACACCGCCGCCGTGAACTGCGGCGTCTCGGCTCCGCTCTACCAGTTCTCCTTCCTCAACCAGGCAGGCGCGGCCACCCCGGTCGGAGGCATCCTCAACGCCTGCTCGTCCGGGACGACGGAGACGGTGCCGGCGATCGGCCCGCTGCCCACTCGTGCGATCAACGTCGGCACCTACACGTCCAACGGCTCGGTGCTCTTCAACGGTTCCGAGCTCGGCATCCGGATGACCAACGCGAACGGATCGGGTGTCGGCAACGACGCAGCGTTCGACAACATCCGCATCCTCGACGTGACCCCGCAGCTCGACAAGGTGTTCAGCCCGGCTCAGGTCGTCGCCGGCTTCACCTCGACGCTGACTCTGACGGTCACGAACACGGATGAGCTCGCGGCGAAGAACGGCTGGTCCTTCACCGACGCACTTCCCGCCGGCCTCACGATCGCGGGCCCCGCGAGCACCACGTGTTCCGCAGGGGTCGTCGACGCGCCGCTCGGCGGCACGGAGATCACCGCCTCCGGCAACCTGAACGCCGGCCAGGCCTCGTGCACCGTGTCGGTCGACGTGACCTCTCCGGTCGCCGGCTCGTTCACCAACGGCCCCGACAACATCACGAGCACGGGCCTGAACCCGCCGGCCGACACCACGGTCGAGTTCGTTCCGCAGGCTCCGGCGATCCGCGTCGTGAAGTCCGCGAACCCCGAGGGCGACTTCGTGGTCGGCCAGACCGTGAACTACTCCTTCGTCGTGTCGAACACGGGTAACGTCCCGCTCACCGACGTCGAGGTCACCGAGACCGAGTTCAGCGGCACTGGCGAACTGTCCGACATCGTCTGCCCCGCGGGTGCGGAGTCGCTGGCCGTCGGTGACGACGTGACCTGCACCGCGTCCTACGTGGTGACGCAGGCGGATGTGGATGCCGGTGTGCTCACGAACGCCGCCACCGCGACGGGCACCTCGCCCGAGGGCGAGTCCCCTGTCTCCCCGGAGTCCGAGGTCAGCATCCCGTCCGTCGACGCCGCACCGGCGTTGACGATCGACAAGACCTCCGACGTGGAGACCATCTCCGCGGCGGGCGATGAGATCGAGTACTCGTTCCTCATCACGAACACCGGCAACGTCACCCTCTACGACGTGACCGCGACCGAGGGCGAGTTCTCGGGGACCGGCGAGCTGTCCGAGGTCGTCTGCCCCGCCGAGGCGGCAGTGCTCGCCCCGGGTGACGACGTGACCTGCACCGCGACATACGTCGCGACGCAGGACGACGTGGATGCCGGGTCGATCACCAATGCCGCAACCGCGACGGGCACTCCGCCCAACCCCGAGACGCCGACGCCCGTGTCGCCGTCCGACGAGGTCACCGTCGAGGTTCCTGCCGCTCCGGCGCTGACGATCGACAAGACCGCCAGCTCCGAGACGGCATCCGTCGCAGGTGAGACGATCACCTACTCGTTCCTCATCACGAACACCGGCAACGTCACGCTCAGCGACGTCTCAGTGGCCGAGGGAGAGTTCTCGGGGACCGGCGAGCTGTCCGACGTCGTCTGCGCCGAGGGTGCGGCATCGCTCGCTCCCGGCGACGACGTGATCTGCACCGCGACGTACGTCGTGACGCAGGAGGACGTGGATGCCGGCTCGATCACCAATGCCGCCACCGCGACGGGCACCCCGCCGAACCCCGAGACTCCGGCACCCGTGTCGCCGTCCGATGAGGTCACGGTCGAGATTCCCGCGGCTCCGGCGCTCACGGTCGTGAAGACGGCCGATGAGGCTGCACAGGAGGACATCGTCGTCGGTCAGGAGATCACGTACTCCTTCCTCATCACGAACACCGGCAACGTCACGCTCGGCGACGTCACCGTCGTGGAGGGCGAGTTCTCGGGTGCGGGTGAGCTGTCCGAGGTGGTCTGCCCCGAGGCATCCGCTTCTCTGACTCCCGGCGCACAGGTCACCTGCACCGCGACGTACACCGTCGTGCAGGCCGACATCGACGCTGGCGGTGTGACGAACACCGCCAGCGCGACGGGCACCCCGCCGAACCCCGAGACTCCGGCCCCCGAGGCGCCGGAGTCCGAGGTCGTCGTCCCGGGTGTCTCGGCTCCCGCGCTCGACGTCGTGAAGACCGCGAGCGTCGACCGTGCGACCACGGTCGGTCAGGCGATCACGTACTCGTTCCTCGTGACAAACACGGGCAACGTGACGATCAGTGACGTGACCGTCTCGGAGGGCGAGTTCACCGGGACCGGTACGCTGTCGGCCGTCACCTGCCCGGCCACGGCCGAGTCGCTGGCACCCGGCGCGCAGGTCACCTGCACCGCGACCTACGCGGTGACGCAGGCCGACCTCGACCGCGGCTCGATCCGCAACACCGCGACCGCCGGCGGCACGACGCCCGGTGGCGACCCGATCGCCTCTGGCTCGTCGTCGGCGAACGTCGAGACGCCCGGAGCGCCGCTGGCCACGACCGGTGGAGCGAACCTCCTGCCCGTCGCGGGCGGAGCGCTGCTGCTGCTGATCGCCGGTGGAGTGATCCTGCTGGTTCGTCGTCGGACGCACGCCGACAACTGAGTCGACTGACGTGAGGGCCGGTCGGAGCTGATGCTCCGGCCGGCCCCTCGGCGTTCCGGGGTGTTCTGCGGCGGTCACGTCGGTCGGTTTGCCGACGCGATGTACGGAATGCAGGCGCCGGTCAGGGGACCTGAGCCTGCAAAGTGGCCCTCGCGCCGACGGAGTGAGCCACCGACAGATCTCAGTAGAACTCGACCGTGTCGACGACGTTGCGCAACGGCTCGCCGGCAAGGAACCGGCGGGCGTTGTCGGCGAACAGGCGCACGATGCGGCGATCCTCCTGCTCCGACAGCGCGGCGGTGTGCGGACTGACGAGCACGTTCGGGTGTTCCCAGAGCGGGCTGGATGCCGGCAGCGGCTCGACCTCGAAGACGTCGAGCGCGGCATAGGCGACCCGGCCGTCGTCGAGGGCCGCGAGCAGTGCGGTCTCATCGATCACGGTGCCACGACCGACGTTGGCGATGATGACGCCGGGCTTGACGTTCTGCAGCAGCTCCTCTCCGACGAGG
This sequence comes from Microbacterium sp. ZW T5_45, assembly GCF_044987415.1. Taxonomy (NCBI): domain Bacteria; kingdom Bacillati; phylum Actinomycetota; class Actinomycetes; order Micrococcales; family Microbacteriaceae; genus Microbacterium; species Microbacterium sp. ZW T5_45. Next base: position 15,454 of record NZ_JBJDRJ010000015.1, read on the forward strand.
TGCAGTGTCTGGTCGGTGCCCGGCAGGGTCACCACGATCGCGTCGACCTCCGCCACCACGTCGTTCAGCTCGTCGAGCGAGACCAGGCGGTCGACGCCGTCGACTGGAGCGCCGGAACGGCTCGTGCCCCACACCGTCGCTCCGAACGCCGAGAGACGCGTCGCGACTGCCTTGCCGATGCCGCCCAGCCCGATCACGAGCACGGTCATCTCGTCGAGGTGCTTCATGAGCCAGCGATCGGCCCACTCCTTCTCGCTCTGCGCGCGCTGCAGCTCGGGCAGGCGCTTGGCGCCGGCGAGCACACCGAACACGGCGAACTCCGCGAGGGTCGAGCCGTGCACTCCGGCGCTCGTCGTGAACGTCACGCGCTCGAGCTCTTCGGCGGTGAGGTCGGCGGCCTTGACCTGCGCGCCACCGCCGGCGGCCATGATGTGCACCCAGCGCAGCTTCGGGTTCGACCGCACGGTGCGCGTGAGCGCCGCCGCATCGGCATCCGGAATCGAGAACAGCACGTCCGCGGAGTCGACGAGCTCGTCGAAGGCCTGCTGCTGCGCGGGGGTGCGCTCGTGCGCGGGGTCGCCGCCCCAGTCGGCCGGCCAGCGCATGGGCCGCACGACCGAGGAGTCGCGAACGACCTCGACGGACGGCAGCAGTTCGTCGAGCTCCGCGGACAACTCCTCTGAAAGATCCGTGGCGATGACGGCGCGGAGGCGCTCGGGGGTGCTGTTCATCTCGTTCCTCTGTTCGACGGTGAGCATCTTCGATCGTGAGCGCGGGGAGCGCAGAGCGAGCGGGTTCGCTGGGTAGTCTCGCACACCGGGGATCCGCTCGCCGGGGGTACTCGTGGCAACTTCTGTGCCACAGCATCCGACCCTTCTCGCCGCACCATGGCCTGTTTGAGCGGGCAGATGACCAGCGCGGCACAGAATTGGCAAACCGAGTTGCTCCCTGCCGCGCCAGGGACGAGAGTCGGTAGCGTGCTTCTGCTCTCACCGCCCCGGTGAGGCGGCCAACGAGGGAAGGAGCCCCCGGGTGACTCGCAGAATCGACCTGGTCGCAGACCTCGGCGAGGGCTTCGGTGACTGGCGCATGGGCGACGACGAGGCCCTCCTCGACGTTCTGACCTCCGCCAACGTCGCCTGCGGCTTCCACGCCGGTGATCCGCGCATCATGGACCGCACCGTGATCGGCTGCGTCGAGCGCGGCGTCGCGATCGGAGCGCACCCGAGCTTCCCCGACCTGGTCGGATTCGGCCGCCGCGCCATGGATCTCACGCCCCACGAGGTCCGCACCGACATCACCTACCAGATGGGCGCGCTCGCGGCCTTCGCGGCGCACCACGGCAGTCGCATCGCCCACGTCGCGCCGCACGGACGCCTCGGCAACCTCGTCGCGACCCGTGCCGACTACGCGCAGGCCGTCGTCGACGCGGTCCGCGGGTTCGACGACGGTCTCATCGTCCTCGCCCAGGACGGAGAGCTGGCGGATGCCGCACGCACGGCCGGACTCGCTGTCGGCATCGTCGGCATCGCCGACCGCGCCTATCAGGACGACGGCACCCTCGTGCCGCGGTCGCAGCCCGGAGCGGTGATCCACGACCCGGCAGAGGTCGCCGCCCGCACCGTGAAGATGGTGCTCGAGGGCGTCATCGAGAGCGTGAACGGCACTCCGATCCCCGTCACGGTCGACACCGTCCTCTTGCACGGCGACACCCCGACCGCGGTCTCGCTCTCGCGGCGCATCCGGGCGGATCTCGAAGCCGCGGGTATCGAGATCGCCCCGCTCGACGCCGAGGCGCTGCGCGCATGAGCAGCATCGCGACCATCCGGGCCACCGGCGAGAGCGCGGTGCGCGTCACCGGCACCACCGGAGATCGCGAACGCGACTGGGTGCTCGTGCACAAGATCGCCCGCGCCATCACCGGCAACGGCATCGAGGGCATCATCACGGCGATCCCCACGTACGAATCGGTGCTCGTCGAGTTCGACGCCCGCGTCACCAGCAGTGCCGCCGTGCAGGCCGTGATCATCGCCCTGCTCGGCGACGTCGACCTCGATGCTCCGCTCCTGGAGAACCCGCGGACGTTCGTCGTGCCGGTGCTCTACGACGGTGAGGACCTCGCGGACGTCGCCGCTCTGACCGGCCTCACCGAGGAGCAGGTCGTCGACGCGCACAGCGCCCCGACGTACGTCATCCGCTGCCTCGGCGCCCCCGGCGGATCGCCCATGCTGGACGGGCCGCGGCTGCCTGTTCCCGTGCCACGGCTCAAGAGCCCGCGCATTCACGTTCCTCAGGGCGCGGTGTCGCTCGCGGGACGTCAGGCCACGATCACCCCGGCGGCCGCTCCCGGCGGCTGGATGCTGATCGGCAACACCCCGCTGACCGTGCTCGACCTCACCGCTGAGCGCCTCGTGCCCTACGAACCCGGCGATCTGCTCCGGTTCGAGCGCATCGACGCCGATCGTTTCGCCGAGCTCCGCGGCATCCGTCTCGCCCCCTCGGAAGGTGTCGCATGATCGCCGAACTCGCGGTCGTCGCGGCCGGACGCTCGACCGTCACCGACCTCGGCCGCCTCACCGGTCCCGGCCTCGGCCTGCCGGTCAACGGCGCGCTCGACCAGTACTCGGCGCGCGTCGCCAACATCCTCGTCGCCAACGACGAGACGGATGCCGTGATCGAGGCCATGGCGTTCGACATCGCCTTCGCGCCCTCGGTCGACATCCTCATCGCGGTCACCGGCGCGACCATGGACGTCACGGTCGACGGCTGCGAGCGGCCGATGTGGGAGCCTGTCCCGGTGCTCGCGGGGCAGGAGGTGCGGCTGTCGTCGATGACCGGCGGCATGCGCACCTATGTCGCGGTGCACGGCTCGTTCGATGTGCCGACGCTGCTCGGCAGCTGCGCGCCCGACACCGTGATCGGCTTCGGCACCACGCTGGCCGACGGCGACAGGGTCGCGCTGCGCAGCACGACGCCCGCGCCGATCAACCCCTACTTCGGCATCTCGTTGTTCAACTTCGAGGTCGACCGCCCGTACTTCGGCGACACCGCGTACATCGACGTCACCGACGGCCCCGACATCGACGAGTTCGCCGGCACGTCCGGCCGACTCTTCGAGGCGCCGTACACGGTCAGCACCCGCAGCAATCACATCGGCCTGCGGCTCTCGGGGGCGCTGCCCCAACGGGTGCGCAGCGACGAGATGATCTCGCGCGGGGTGCCGGTCGGCGCGGTCGAGGTGCCTCCGGGCGACGAGCTGCTGATCCTGCACCGCGGCCGCGGTGTGACCGCCGGGTACCCGGTGCTGGCGGTGGTCACCTCGACCTCGCTCGACACCCTGGGGCAGGCCCGCCCCGAGACCTCGGTGGTCTTCCGCAGAGTGACGGTCGAACAGGCCGCGCGAGACGCGCGCGTCTGGCAGGACCGCCTCGAGCACCTGCGCGAGCGGGTCGCGACCGTGTACGCCTGCATCGGTGCGACGGGGCTGGCGCCCGCAGCATCCGTCCCACCCGTCGCTGTCGCGAGCGAGAACTGAGGCGCGGGCCGCACCCGTGCCGCCGAGAAGAAGTCGACGAAGAGAGAAGGAAGGTCCGACATGACCTACAGCGATTACCGCACCGCGCTGGTGACGGGCGCCTCGACCGGTATGGGCGAGGCGACGGTCACGAAGCTGCGCGAGAAGGGTCTGACCGTGCACGCGGTCGCGCGTGACGCCGCCCGCCTCGCCGACCTCGCCGAGCGCACAGGGGCGATCCCGCACGTCGTCGACCTCGCCGACGTCGACGCGATCGAGCGCGAGCTCGGCGATCTCGAGATCGACATCCTCGTGAACAACGCCGGCGTCAGCGCGCCCGGGAACATCCTCGACGTCGAGCGCGGCACGGTCGACGCGATGGTCGACGTGAACCTGCGCGCCGTGCTGCACCTCTCGCGACTGCTCCTGCCGGGAATGGTCGAGCGCGATCTCGGCCACGTCGTGAACATCTCGAGCATCGCCGGCCTCTACAACTTCTTCGGCCACACCGCGTACCACGCCACCAAGGCGGCCGTGCACCAGATCTCGCGCCAGCTGCGCAACGACACCGTCGGCAAGCGTATCCGCGTGACCGAGGTCTGCCCCGGTCGCGTCGAGACCGAGATCTTCGGCCGCAACCTCGGCGGCTCGCCCGAGGCCATGAAAGAGGCCTGGGACACCTACTACGAGGGCTACGAGTCGCTGAAGACCGAAGACATCGTCGCGGCGATCGACTTCGCCCTCGACGCACCCCGCCACGTCAACCTGGGCCTGATCGAGATCATGCCCACCTTCCAGGTCCCCGGGGGCCTGACCTTCGACCGGAGAGAAGCATGAGCACCGCCACCACCCCTCGTCCCCTGACCTTCCCGCCGCACATCACGACGCGCATCGAGCGACCGGATGCCGCCTCGCTCGAGCACCTCGGACGTTTCGGCTCAGCCAGCATCCACGAGGCCCAGGGCCGTCGTGGTGCCGTGGACTCCCGCATCAAGCCCGTCGACCACAGCATGCGCTTCTCGGGCTCGGCGTTCACGGTCGTCGGCGGTGTGCGCGACAACCTCATGCTGCAGGTCGCGATCCACTACGCACAGGCGGGCGACGTCATCCTCGTCTCGGCCGGTGAGCTCGGCCAGGCCGGCACGTTCGGCGACGTGCTCGCGAACGCCGCCAAGGCCAAGGGCATCGCGGCGGTCGTGACCGACAGCGGCGTGCGCGACACGGCCTCGCTGCGCGAGCTGGGCCTGCCGGTGTTCTCGGGCAGCGTCTCGATCACCGGGACGGTGAAGGAGACCCTCGGGCCGATCAACCAGCCCCTGGTCTTCGGCGGCCAGCTCGTCTACCCGGGCGACGCGGTCGTCGGCGACGCCGACGGCGTCGTGATCGTGCGCCGCGACGAGATCGACCAGGTCGCCGCCCTCTCTGAGGCCCGCGAGGACCACGAGTCCGAGCTCATCGAGCTCTACAAGGCCGGCCGCACGACGATCGACCTGTGCAACCTGCATGACGTGCTGCGCGCCAAGGGCCTCACGACCGACATCGACGACATCGACCCCGACCACGGTCTCGGAGCACGTCCGTGAGCGCGGCATCCGTCGCGTTCGAGCCGGCCGCGCGCGTCCAGCGGATCAAGGAGTCGCCGAGCTCCGCCGCCGCGGCGCGCGTGCGCGAGCTGAAGGCACAGGGTCGTGCGATCCTCGACCTGACGGTCGGCGAGCCCGACTTCGACACCCCGCGCAACGTCAAGGCGGCCGCGATCACCGCGATCGAGGCGGGCCAGACGAAGTACACGCCCGTCAACGGCACGGTCGCGCTGCGCGAGGCGATCCGGGAGCGGATGCTGCGCACCACCGGCATCCGGTACGAGGATTCGCAGATCACGGTCGGCGGCGGCGGCAAGCAGGTCATCTACCTGACCTTCACCGCCTCGCTCAACGAGGGCGACGAGGTCATCATCCCGGCGCCGTACTGGGTCTCGTACCCCGATATGGTGCGGGCGAACGACGGCACCCCGGTGATCCTCGAGACGCGCGCCGAGGACCGCTACAAGGTGACGCCCGAGGCACTGCGCTCCGCGATCACGCCCCGCACGAAGTGGGTGGTGCTGAACGCGCCGAGCAATCCGACGGGTGTGCTCTACACGAGGGGCGAGCTCGAGGCTCTCGGCGACGTGCTGGCCGAGGCTCCGCACGTGCGGGTGCTGACCGACGAGATCTACGACGAGATCGTGTTCGGTGACGAGCGCGCGGTGGGGCTGGCCGAGGCGGCGCCCGCGATCCGCGACCGGGTGCTGACGATCAACGGCGTCTCGAAGAGCTACGCGATGACGGGCTGGCGTCTGGGCTACGCGGTGGGCGATCCCGCCGTGATCAAAGCCCTGAACCTGCTGCAGTCGCAGACCTCGTCGTGCCCCTCGTCGATCACCCAGGCGGCGGCGGTCGAGGCGCTCGTCGGCGATCAGTCGTTCGTGGCGGAGTCGGTGGCCGTGTACCGCGAGCGTCGCGACCGTGCGGTCGCGCTGCTCGGTGCGATCGACGGGCTCACCCCGATCTCGCCCGACGGCGCGTTCTACCTGTTCGTCGACTGCAGCGGCCTGATCGGTCGTCGCACGGCCGAGGGAAAGGTGCTCGAGAACGACCAGGACGTGACGTTCTTCCTGCTCGACGTCGCCGGTGTGGCCGTCATCCAGGGCTCCGCCTACGGTGCCGCGCCCTTCTTCCGGATGTCGTTCGCGACCGACCTCGCGACGATCGAGGCCAGCGGCGAGGCCATCGCGAAGGCGGTGTCGCAGCTGCAGTGATCTGCGCTCGTCGTCCGAAGGCCCGTCGCGCTCTCGCGGCGGGCCTTCGGCGTTCTCGGGGTGCGGCACTGACCCGGTGTCTTCGCGTCGGCCCGGTGTCTTCGCGTCGACCCGGTGTCCTCCCGTCGACCCCGTGTCCTCCCGACGCAGCTAGGGCACCGGCTCGGCGAGATCGCACCGGGTCGGTGGCCGGGTCCGGGGCCGGAGCGCGGCACCCGACCGGAGCGCGGCACCGGCCGAGGGCCGGCACGTCAACCGGGCCACCGAGCGGCCGGCCTCAGGCGGATGCCGCCAGGATGAGCTGCATCGTCCGCGGGGTCACCCGGCGCCTCCGCTTCGCCTCGTCAGCGGCCGCGAGCTCGGCGATGGTCGTGCGGCCGCAGCCGGTGAGGTGCGCGATCTCGCGGATGCTGCGACCCTGTTCGACCCACGCGCGCACCGTGCGGGCGGCATCCGCAGCGCTGATCGTCTCGGCCCGCGGCGCGATGCCGGCGGCGCGCGCCAGCCGCTCGCGATACCGGCTGCGCGCCTCCGAGCACGTCGTCCCCTCGGCGTCGCCAGGGCAGGCGCGTCGATCGGTGCAGCCGAGCAGGTAGCCGTTCGAGGTGCCGTGCTCGAAGGCGGACCCCACCCCGGCGAGCCGGTCGGCCCGCCACTTCGCCACATATCGCCGACGCGCTTCGGCGCACGTGACACGGCCCTGCGTCCAGTTCGGGCAGGCGCGGTCGTCCTGGCATCCCTGTCGGTACTGCCACATGGTGCCGTGCCGGGCCGAGCGCAGAGGTCGCGGCGCGGCATCCGCAGGTTCCGGCCCCGACTCGGCCGCAGACACGACGACGCGCTCCGCTGCAGGAACGACCGAGCGTGGATGCCGGGCGATCGGCTGCGTGCGCGGCAGACGGCTGAGCTGGCGGTCGCCGCGGCGGCGGATGACCGCCTCCGCGCACGTGAGCCACTCGTCGTCGCGGTGATGCGGGCACTGCGCGGCGGTGCGGCATCCCTCGTCGAATCCCGCAGGCGAGCCGTGCAGGCCGAACGTCGTCGTGTTCATGCCCGGCCCCCTTGGCCCACGACCGCGTCTTCGCGCATCACCGACAGATGCCGAAGAATCGTGGCGGCCGCGCGTGCGGGGGTGCTGCACGGCACGACGACGCCCTGCTCCTGCCGGCGGAAGCCGTCGGTGGTGTAGAACTGCTCCGAGCCGATCAGGGGCATGCCGGTCCTCTCTCCGGGGGCGTCATCGAGGCGGAAGAACAGAGCCTGAGGTGCGGATCTCCGCAGCACGCGGCGATGCATGTAGCGCAGCGGCGAGCAGGAGACCACGCAACCCGCAGGGCGGGGTCGCCGCAGACGGACGGCGATCTCGTCGAGCCAGATGCGGCGTTCGTCGCCGTACAGCGCATCACCGCCGAGCACCTTCGCCAGCGTCTCGGGCGGATGCAGCGCCTCGGCGTCGATCACCTCGGCACCGAGGCGGGCGGCCACACGGTCGGCGACGTCGAGACGTACGGCCCCGGATGCTCCCATCAGGATCGCCGTGGGGCCGAGGGCGAGCGGGTCGACGGTGAGGCCGGCGAACCAGGGGTCCTCGATTCCCGAGTGGATCACGAGTCGCCTCCCTCGATCGTCGCAGTCGTCGCGTCACTGTCGGCGAACACGCTATCCGGGGCGCCCGGCGAGGTTCGAGCGACGTGCCATTCGTGTGCCGACTCTGCTCGCTTTGCTAGGCGGGGTGCAGTGAGAAACGCAGAATCGTGGCACAATATGGCAACAGCCGTGCCATGGAGGTGCAGATGATCCCGGAGCGCCGCTTCGCCCGTCGCGTCAACCTGACCGACATCGCCCGTGCGTGCGACGTCGCCCCGTCGACCGTGTCGCGCGCGCTCAACAACCCCGGTCGGGTCAGCGCGGCGATGTACGAGAAGATCTCGCGCAAGGCGATCGAGATGGGCTACGCCTCGGCCACGCTGCCGCAGGGACCCGAGCGGCGAGCCCGCGGCACCATCGCACTCGTCGTGCCGAACCTCGTCAACCCGTTCGTGCACGACCTCATCCGCGGCAGCCAGGCCCAGAGCCAGGCCGCCGGTTTCCTGTTCCTGCTGGTCAACACCGAGGATTCCGAGCACGTCGAGCTGAACTGGCTCAAGGAACTCTCGCGCTCGGTCGACGGCGTCGTGCTGTCGTCGCCTCGCGCGAGCGACGCGGCCCTGCGCGCGATCGGCGATGCCGTGCCGCTCACGATCATCAACCGCACGGTCCCCGGCATCTCGAGCGTCGTGATCGACACGCCCTCCTCGGCGGTCGAGGCCCTGAACTACCTCGCCTCGCTCGGCCACCGGCGCATCGCCTACGTGCGCGGACCGCAGACCTCGTGGACCGACCGCGAGCGCATCCGCGCCCTCGAGGGAGCGGTCGAGGGACTCGAGGTCGAGCTCCTCCCGCTGGGGGCGTTCCATCCCTCGCTCACCGCCGGGGCCGCGGCGGCGGATGCCGTGCGCCTCAGTGGCGCGACGGCGGCGATGTTCTTCAACGACACGCTGGCCATCGGCGCGATGATGCGGTTCCGTCAGCGCGGGGTGCGGGTTCCCGAGGACATCAGTGTGGTGGGCTGCGACGACATCGCCAGCGCCGAGATCGCGAGCCCCTCGCTCACCACGATCACGACCTCGGGCGAGAGAGCCGGGCACGAGGCCACGAATCTGCTGATCGGCCAGTTCACCTCTCGTTCGCCGCGTCCGCGCGACGAGCGGCTGCCCGCCCACCTCACCGTGCGCGACTCGACGGGGCCCGCGGCGTCCTAGAGGCGGCCGGAGAGCGGATGCTGCGAGGCTGCGGCGCTGCGGCCGAGGACCGTGGCTCTGCCGGTAGAGCGCCGAAGCGCGCGGAGTCCCGAGGTGCGCCGCGAGCATCGGCTCAGTCCCCTGCCTCGGCATCCGTCGTTCCGTCCGTCGATACCTCGCGGCGCACGGTCTCGAGGTGCGCTGTCGAGCGGCTGCTCGCGGTCGTCGCGTCGTGCGAGGCGATGGCCCTGGCGGTCGCGACATGGTCTTCGAGCGTGCCGGCAGCTGGGCGGCCCGGGGTGAGTCCCAACTCGGTGCGGCCGCGCAGCACTTCGGCGACCGGCGTCGCGAGCCCGGCGAGGAACGGGTTGCCCGAGGCGCGCAGCAGCGTGCTGTGGAACGCGATGTCCGCCTCGAGATAGCCCTGCGTGTTGCCCTGACCGCGCTCGCCGAGCTGGTGCAGCACCTCGGCGTGGCGCAGCAGATCGGCGCGCTCGTCGGGTGTCGCGCGGTCGGCGGCGAGGCGCGCGGCGAGCGGCTCGACGGCGAGGCGCAGCTCCATGAGCGCTTCGAGGTGGGCACTGCGCTGAGACCCGCCGAGCAGCCAGCGGATCAGGTGCGGATCGTAGGGATCCCAGCGGTCCTGCGCGGTGACGATCACGCCGACCCGGCGGCGGGGTTCGACCATGCCGATGCTGCCCAGCACGCCGATGGCCTCGCGCACGACCGAGCGTGCGGCGCCGAACTCCTCCTCGATCTGCGCGACCGTGAAGACGGCACCGGCCGGAAGCTCGCCGTCGGTGATCCGACGACCCAGCACGTTGAGCACGTTCTCCGCCATGGGTTCTCCTCCCGTTAAAAGTATGATTACATATTTAAAAGGCAGACTTAATAGGAGGAGCAATGTCGATCTTCGACATCACCGGCCGGCTGGCCCTCGTCACCGGCTCGTCGCGAGGCCTGGGCCGCGCGCTCGCCGAGGCGCTCGCCGAGGCCGGTGCGCGCGTGATCCTGCACGGCCGTGACGCCGAGGCGCTCGCCGCCACCCGCGACGCGATCGCCGAGAGCACGGGAACGACGCCCGCCACGGTGAGCTGCGACGTGACCGACGCGGCCGATGTCGAGCGTGCGATCGGCGAGGTCATCGCCGAGCACGGCGTGCCCGACATCCTCGTCAACAACGCCGGAGTGCAGCGCCGGGCGCCGTTCACCGAGTTCTCGATCGAGGACTGGGATGCCGTCGTCACGAGCAACCTGTCGAGCATGTTCTATGTCTCGCGGTTCGTCACACCCGGCATGGTCGAGCGCGGTTCGGGCAAGGTCATCAACATCGCTTCGGTGCAGTCGCTGCTCGCCCGCCAGACCATCGCGCCGTACTCGGCATCGAAGGGCGGAGTGGCCTCGCTCACTAAGGGCATGGCCGCCGATCTCGCCCGCTACGACATCCAGGTCAACGCGATCTCGCCCGGATACTTCGCCACCGAGATGAACAAGGCCCTCGTCGAGGACGAGCAGTTCAACTCGTGGCTGATAGGCCGCACCCCGGCGCACCGGTGGGGCGACTTCCGCGAGCTCAGCGGCACCCTGCTCTACCTGGCGTCCGACGCGTCGAGCTTCGTGTCCGGTCAGAACATCTTCGTCGACGGCGGCATGACGGCGGTCGTCTGACCGCCCGGCAGAGCATTCGTCACAGCATCCGTTCCGAGCATCCATTCACTTCGAGCATCCATTCCGGGGAGACGCACCATGCGCGCTGCATTCATCGACGCCAAGCAGGAGCTCGCGATCCGCGAGGTCGAGACGCCAGAGACACCCGACGGTCACGTCCGCATCCGGGTGGAGTACGTGGGCATCTGCGGCTCCGACCTGCACTATTACTTCGAGGGCGCGAACGGAGAGTACGCCGTTCGCGAGCCGCTCATCCCCGGACATGAGATGTCGGGCGTCATCGACGACGACCCCTCGGGCACCTGGGCGGCGGGAACACCGGTGACCATCCACCCCGCGCGCTTCGGTCATGCCGAGCCCGGCATCGAGGATGAGCCGCACCTCTGGCCCGGCGGCTCCTATCTGGGCAGCGCCTCGACCTGGCCGCACACGCAGGGCGCGATGAGCGACTACCTGCTCGTGCGCACCGACATGGTCCGCCCGCTGCCCCCGACGCTCAGCACGCGCCGCGCGGTGCTCGCCGAGCCCCTCGCGGTCGGCCTGCACGCCGCGACGCGCGCCGGTGACCTGACCGGCGCTCGAGTGCTGGTGTCGGGTGCCGGGCCGATCGGCCTGCTCACCGCCGTGGCGGCCCGAGCCCGCGGTGCCGCCGAGGTCGTCGTCAGCGACGTGCTCGAGGCGCCGCTCGCGCGGGCGACGGCACTCGGAGCGGATGCCGTCATCCGCGTCGGCGTCGACGAGCTGCCCGCGAACTCCTTCGACGTGGTGTTCGAGTGCTCGGGGGCGACCCCGGCGATCTCGGCGGCCGGCTCGGCCGTTCGCCGCCGTGGCACCGTCGTGCAGGTCGGCATGGTGCCGAACGAGCCGCGGCCGATCAACCTCGCGCCCTTCATCTCGAAGGAGGTCGCCCTGCTCGGCACCTTCCGATTCAAGGATGAGGTCGACGAGGCCATCCGCGTACTCGACGCGCACCCCGAGGTCGAGACCGTGATCACTCACGTGCTCCCGCTCGACGAGGTCGAGGCGGCGTTCGGCGTCGCTCGCGACTCGTCGGTATCGTCGAAGGCCGTGGTGGCGTTGGCCGCCGAGAAGCCTTCCGACAAGCCTTCCGACAAGGAGTGAGCATGGCCGCGACCCTCGTCATCGGCGTCGACATCGGCACGACGGCCACCAAGTCGGTCGCGTTCTCGATCGACGGCACGGCCGTCGCGTCGGCATCCGTCGGCTATCCGCTCGACGAGCCCGCGCCGGGGTACGCGGTGCAGGACCCGCAGCTCATCGTCGCGGCGGTGCTCTCGACGATCCGCTCGGTCGTCGAGGAGGTGGGGGCGGATGCCATCGCAGGGCTCTCGTTCTCGAGTGCGATGCACTCGCTGATCGCGCTCGACGATCACGCCGATCCGCTGACGCCGTCGATCACCTGGGCGGACTCCCGCGCGGCGGGTCAGGCCGAGCGTCTGCGCGGCACCGAGCTCGGGCGGCGGCTGCATCGGGCCACCGGCACGCCGATCCACGCCATGTCGCCGGCCATCAAGCTGCAGTGGTTCCGTGACGAGGATCCGACGACGTGGGATGCCGCCCGGTTCTGGGTCGGGATCAAGGAGTTCGTGCTCTGGCGGCTGAGCGGCGAGCTCGTCATGGATCACTCCCTCGCCTCGTGCTCCGGACTGCTCGACATCCACCGGCTCGACTGGAGCGATGACGCCCTGCAGCTCAGCGGTGTGCAGCGGTCTCAGCTGCCGCGGCTCGTCTCGACGACCGCCGTGCTGCCGGGGCTGACCGCAGAGGCCGCCGCGGCGACCGGCTTGGCACCGTCGACGCGCATCGTGGTCGGCGGGGGAGACGGTCCGCTCGCGAACCTCGGCGTCGGAGCCGTGCGCCCCGGCGTCGTCGCCTGCTCGCTCGGCACGAGCGGCGCGCTGCGCGTCGCCGTCGATCGACCCGTCGTCGATCCCGACGGAGCGGTGTTCTGCTACGCGATCACCGAGGACCGCTGGGTCGTCGGCGGCGCGATCAACAACGGCGGCGTGACGCTCGAATGGGTGCGTCGGACGCTGGGTGAGTGGGCGTCGACGATCGAGATGCTGGATGCCGCGGCCGAAGTGCTGGCGGGGTCGGGCGGCCTGCTCATGCTGCCGTACCTGCTCAGCGAGCGGGCCCCGCACTGGGACTCGACCGCCCGCGGTTCGTACGTCGGGCTGTCCCGTGCGCACGGCCCCGAGCACCTCGCGCGCGCGGCGGTGGAGGGAGTGGTGCTGCAGCTCGCGCTCGTGCTGCGCTCGCTCGAGGCCGCGGGACTCGACATCGTCGAGATCCGCGCGACCGGCGGGCCTCTCAAGCATCCGCTCTGGCAGCAGACGCTCGCCGACGTGTTCGGTGCGGGCATCGGCCTGCTCGATGACGCCGAGGGCTCGAGCTACGGTGCGGCGATCCTCGGAATGGTCGGTCTGGGTCTCGTCGAGTCGATCGACGTCGCGGTCGCGCACTCGCCGGTCGGGCTGACCGTGTCGCCGCGGCCGGAGGCGGCCGAGGTGTACCGCGAGCTGTTGCCGCTGTTCGACGGGTTGTACTCGGCGCTGCTGCCGACGCACGCCCGGCTGCGGGAGCTGCGGCTTCCGCTCGCCTGAGTCGGGGGTGCCCGCGCGGATCCACAAGCGCCGCGCCCGCGTCGCCTCAGGCGTGTACGGCGCGCCGAAGCCGTCTGCCAGGCGCGAGACCGACGGATGTGCGCGAGATCGACACGCCGCCGCGGTGATACCGACTGTTTCTCGTGAGACCGACGGAGAGAGAGAGCATCCGTCTCGTGCGGATCCGTCGGTCTCACGCCAAGCGGTCGGCCTCACGCCAAGCGGTCCGCCTGACCGCAGCGCCGCTCCGTCACGCCGCGGAGGGCTTCAGGACGACCTTGATGCAGCCGTCCTCCTTCTTCTGGAAGGTGCGATACAGCTCGGGCGCATCGTCGAGCGGCACCCGGTGCGTGGTGAGGTCCATGACGCCGAGCGGGTCGCTGATGTCCTCGACCAGCGGCATGATGTCGTCGATCCACCTCTTCACGTTGCACTGCCCGCCGCGCAGGGTGATCTGCTTGTCGAACAGGGTCTTCATCGGCATGATGTCGGCGTCTCCGGCGTAGACGCCGCTCAGCGACACGGTCCCGCCGCGCCGCACGACGTCGATCGAGGCGTAGACGGCGGCGAGCCGGTCCATGCCGGCCCTGTCGAGCATCTGCCGTGCAGCGGGATCGGGCAGCAGTCCGACCGCCTTCTGGATGAACTCGACCCCTGAGCTGCCGTGCGCCTCGAGGCCGACGGCATCCACCACGGAATCCGCGCCGCGTCCCTCGGTGGCGTCCCGCAGTTCGTCGACGATCTCGTCGTGCAGATCGAAGGTCTCGATCCCGTGCCTCTCGGCCATCGCGCGCCGCTCGGCGACCGGATCCACCGCGAGCACCCGGTGCCCGAGGTGCCGGGCGACCCGGGTGGCGAACTGGCCGACCGGCCCCAGCCCCATCACCACGAGAGTGCCGTCGTCGGGGACCTGCGCGTACTCGACGCCCTGCCAGGCCGTGGGCAGGATGTCACTGAGGAACAGGTAGCGCTCATCGGGCAGATCGTGCGCGACCCTGACGTGGTTGTAGTCGGCGAGCGGCACCCGCAGGTACTCCGCCTGGCCACCAGGCACCTGTCCGTAGAGCTTCGTGTAGCCGAACAGCGCGGCCCCGCTGCCGTACTCGCGCACCTGGGTGGTCTCGCACTGCGACTGCAATCCGCGGCGGCACATGAAGCACTCGCCGCACGCGATGTTGAACGGGATCACGACCCGATCGCCCGGCGTCAGCGTCGTCACCGCCGACCCGATCTCGACGACGACCCCCATCGGCTCATGGCCGAGGACGTCGCCCGCGTCGATGAACGGACCGAGCAGTTCGTAGAGGTGCAGGTCCGAGCCGCAGATCGCCGAGGAGGTCACCCGGATGATCGCGTCCGTCGGCGCCTGGATCACCGGGTCGGGCACCTGCTCGACCGTCACGTTCCGCCGTCCCTGCCAAGTCAGTGCCTTCATCGCATGCTCCTTCGATCGTCGTGGTCGCAAGCCACGGTCGCCGAGCGGATGCCGTCGGCACACCCGGTTGACAGGTCGGAAGCGACGTGCGACTCAGGACTCGCCTGCGGAGCGGAGGACGTCTGCACGACGGAGGGCCGAGCGGGAGTTCCCCGACCTCCGAACCGCAGATCTCCTCCGCAATGCGAACCCTGGCGAAACCGACTCAGCCGAGCGCCGCCTCCACCGCGGCCGCGACGTGCAGCGCGGTCGTCGGGAACACCGGCACGGACACGTCGGAGGCCGAGAGCAGCAGCTCGATCTCGGTGCAGCCGAGGATCACGCCTTCGGCGCCCTGCGCGACGAGCCGCTCCACGATCTCGATGTACCGCTGCCGCGACTCGTCCCGCACGACGCCGTGCACGAGCTCGTCGTAGATCACGTCGTGCACGATGCGTCTGTCGTCGGCATCCGGGACGATCGTGCGGATGCCGTGCTCGGCGAGCTTGTCGGCATAGAACGGGCGCTCCATCGTGAACGCCGTGCCGAGCAGCCCGACCGTCGAGACCCCGGCCTCCGCGACGGCGGAGCCTGCGACGTCGGCGATGTGCAGGAACGGGATTCCGACGGCATCCGTGATCCGGTCCGCGACCAGGTGCATGGTGTTCGTGCACAGTACGAGCAGCTCGGCGCCCGCACCCTCGAGCGCCGCGGCCCGGCTCGCGAGCAGCGCGCCCGCGGCCTCCCAGTCGTCCAGCGCCTGCAGGGCCTCGATCTCGGCGAAGTCGAGCGAGTCGAGCAGGATGCGCGCCGAGTGATGCCCGCCGAGCCGCGCGTGCACCTGCTGATTGGCGAGCCGGTACCACTCGAGGGATGACTCCCAGCTCATGCCGCCGAGAACGCCGATGGTCTTCATGAGTCCAGGCTAACCATCGTCATGGCGGAGGAGATCTGCGCTTCGGAGGTCTCGTGCTCGGCATCCGTCCTCCGCACCGCAGATCTCCTCCGGCACCGTAGCGCCGGCTCACTGGTTGAAGCGGCGCTCCCAGTCGCGCAGCTCGGAGCGGCCGATCAGCGAGTCGAGCGAGACCTGGAACAGCAGCCCCTTGCGGGCGTTGACCTGCTTGATGTTGTCGACGATCTGCGTGGTCACGGCCGCGAGCGCCTCGCGCACCTCGCCGATGCGCTCGTCGGGGTCGTCCCAGAGGTCGGGGCGCGTGAGCAGATCGAGCAGGTAGTCCCGGTCGAGCGCGGCCACCAGGCGGGCGAGCTTGTCGGAGTACTCGACCTCGGCCATGGCGCTCTGGTCCTCGCCGGCCTTCGCGTCGAGCCGGATGAACAGCTGCTCGATGTGCGAGGCCAGCGCGTCGATTCCGGTGGCGGTCTCGAGCGCGACCCGATTGCCGGGCAGGCTCGCGTACAGCGGCTGCAGCTCGCGCAGCCGATTCACCCGCAGACGGATGCCGGGCGGCACGGGGTCCGCGCTCGGAGTCGCCGTGCGCGCCTTGCGGCGACGAAGGAGCCCGAAGGCCGTGCCTGCCGCGGCGACGAGCACGACCGCTCCGACCACGACGGGCATGAGCAGGTCGGCTCCGCCTCCCGTCGTGCCGGGGGAGCCGCCGGATGCCGGCGTCTGGTCCGCGATCTGGGACACGGTCTCGGTGAGGGCGTCCTGCAGGCTTCCCGAGTTCTCGTTCTCGTTCGCGATCTTGAGAGCGTCGGGGACCGCATCCGAGCCGGCCATCAGATCGTCGCCGATCGCGAGGACCACCGTCTGCTGGTCGGACGATTTCGTGATCTTCTCGAGCAGGTAGCCCGTGTACTGATCCGCGCTCTTCGCGTCGGCGGGAAGCACGACGACCGCGATCGAGCCGTCGGACGGGAGGGTCTGCTCCAGCGCCGCCTGCAGGTCGGACGCTCCCTTCACGCCGGGGTCGACGTACACGTTCGACGACGCGAGGGCGTCGATCGCGGGCGGGGTCCAGCTGTCGCCGGTCACCGAGATGTGCAGCATCCGGACCTCAGAAGTTGTTGATCACGGAGGCGAAGACGAGATCGATGCGCTCGGCGTTCGAGGCGTCGAAGAGCTGTCCGCCCGTGGCGTCGGCGATGCGCTGCAGTGCCGAGCTGTCGGCGCCCTCGCCGTAGGCGATCGGGAAGATGCGCACAGGAGCATCCGATCCGCCCTCGCCGGAGTCCTTGCCGATCTCCGCGATCAGCGAGTCGAGCGAGGTGACCGAGTCGGTGTCCTCGCCGTCGGAGAGCACGACGATCGCGTTGATGCGGCCTGGTTCCGCGCGCTCGCTCATCGCCCGGTAGGCGGCGAGGATCGCGTCGTAGAGCGGCGTGCCGTTGCGCTGCGCGTAGTGCAGGTCTTCCAGTGAGGAGTCGAGCTTCTCGCCGTCGGCTCCGAGCGGCGTGACGTCGCGCAGCACCTGGATGCCCTCGCCGGCATCCGGATCAGAGACGCCGGTCGTGAACGCCCAGACGCCGATCTCGTCGGTCGAGCGGAAGTGGTCGAGAGTGGTCTGAGCTCCCTCGATCGCCCCGTCGAGGCGGGAGCGCCCGTCGCCGATCGGGTCGTCCATGGATCCGGAGATGTCGATGAGCTCGAGCACCGACGAGGGCTTGCGCACCTGGGTCCACTGGTCGATCGCGGTCGAGATCACGTCGACCGACGGCTTGGGCAGCGTGATCGTCGGCTGCGCAGGGTCGACGCCGAAGTTCTCGGTGAAGAGCTTGCCCAGCGGCACCGACTCGTCGAGCGGTCGGAACCCGTACTGCGGCAGGATCTCCTGCGCGGAGGTCGTCTGCAGGAACGTCGCGAAGGCCTGGCCGGCCGTGCGCTGCTCCTCCGTGACCCAGTCGGCTCCGAGCACCGTGACCGGGTTGTCCGACCACATCGAGCCGCCCTCGGGATAGACCGCCACGAGCTTCGTCTTGGGCGGGGTCAGCGTCTCGCCCGGCTGCACGGTGTGCGAGTCGGGGTTGCCCTGGTTGTAGTTGAGCAGCGAGGTCTCCTCGAGCGCCACGGCCGAGACGTAGGCCGACCCGCTCGATCCGTTCTGCGTCTCGTCGTACAGCGTCGACAGCACATTGCCCGTGGTGTCGCCGTAGTGGATCACGCACTCCTCGAACACGCGCGAGAAGTCGGCGGCCGCGGTGACGTCGGCGGCGGTGAGGTCGGCATCCTTGCCCGCGGCCTCATAGGACTGCATGAGGATCGTCGAGAGTCCGGTCGTCGAGGTGTTGGGGTTGGTCTTCGAGATCTTGAAGGACCCCCAGATGTCTTTGCCGACGCTGCCCCAGCCGGCCGGATCCTGGCAGAGCTGCGACAGATCGGTGATGCTGATCGGATCCTGCGGCCAGCCGAGGGCCTTCGCCATCGGCTCGGGCATGCCGAACACGACGGGTGTGCGGGTGAACGACTCGGGCTCGCCGACGAGAGAGGCGGATGCCGCGGCCGCGACCCGGTCAGTCCACACAGTGGACGCGGGGGACCAGAGGGTCGGCCACAGCTCGGTGTCGTCGCTCGGCCAGTCGTCGCCGGAGGTGAGATAGCGAGCGGCGTTGCCCGACGACACGTTGATGGGCCGGACCGTCGCGCAGGTCGATAGCTTGTCGTGCTCGGGTGACTCCTTGAACGCCTCGGCGAGGGCGTCGAGCATGTTGACCTTCTCGGACGAGGTCGCGATCGTCACATGCGTGCAGCCGTCGTCGGCGAATCCCTGGGTCGCGTCGTCCGAGCCTCCGTCGGGCGTGCTCGGAGAGCAGGCGGCGAGGGTCAGAGCGATCAGTGCAGCCGTGGCGAGAGCCGCCGGGGTCCGTCGGCCGAGGATTCGTCGTGCGGGTCTGGGCGCGCTCATGGGCCTAGGGTATCCAGTTCCAGGCGTCAGCGGCACGGGGCCGGGGTCATCGGAGGACGGACGCTCCCTGCAACGCGTGCACGAGGTTAGCCAACTCCGGCTGCTCAGCGGCATCGCCGAGCGTCCGCTCGAGGGTGCTGTCGTGGATCGGGTGCGCCTGCTCGTAGAGCGCCCGACCCGAGGCGGTGAGTTCGGTGTAGATGCCTCGGCGGTCGTCCGCGCAGAGGATCCGGGTGAGCAGGCCGCGGTTCTCGAGGCGGGTCACGAGCCGCGTCGTGGCGCTCGGACTGAGAGCCGCCGCGCGCGCCAACTGCTGCATGCGCATGTGCCAGCCGTCCTGCCGGCTGAGCGCGTCGAGCACGGTGTACTCGACCACCGACAGATCGACGGATGCTGCCAGTGCGCGCTCGAGTTCGGCCTCGATGATGCCGTGCAGGGCCGCGAGGGTGCGCCATCCATGCGCACGGACCTCGACGGCGTCGTCGGAGATGCCCATGTGTCCTCCAAGTAGTTGCTTGCGCGGGATAATTGCGTGTGCAATCATTAATGCCGCAACGCAATATCCCGCGTCTGCAAGTATCTCAGCAGAGAGCACATCATGCCACTCGGACTCATCGCACTCGCCATCGGCGCCTTCGGCATCGGACTCACGGAGTTCGTGATCATGGGCCTTCTTCCGGAGGTCGCCGGCGACTTCGCCGTCTCGGAGGCGACCGCCGGATGGCTGATCTCGGGCTACGCGCTCAGTGTCGTCGTGGGCGCTCTCGGGCTCACCGCCGCCACGACCCGGCTTCCCCGCAAGCCCGTGCTGCTGGGTCTTGTGGTGCTCTTCATCCTCGGGAACGCCGTGACCGCCATCGCCCCCGGCTATGAGGTCGCGATGATCGGACGGGTGATCGCCGCGCTCTGCCATGGTGCGTTCTTCGGCATCGGCTCGGTCGTCGCGGCTGATCTCGTCGCGCCGGAGAAGAAGGGGCGCGCGATCGCGATCATGTTCACGGGTCTCACCGCGGCCAACGTGTTCGGGGTGCCGTTCGGCACGTTCCTCGGTCAGCAGTTCGGCTGGCGGGCGACCTTCTGGGTGATCTCCGCGATCGGGGTCGTGGCGTTCCTCGGGATCGCTCTGCTGGTCAGGGTTCCTCGTCGTGGCGGAGCCCAGGTCGGTCTGCGCGCCGAGCTGCGGGCCTTCCGATCCGGCCAGGTGTGGCTGTCGCTGCTCGTCACGATCCTCGCGTACGGCGGCATGTTCGGTGCGTTCACCTATATCGCCTACACGCTGACCGGTGTCAGCGGATTCGATGCTGCTGCGGTGCCGTGGCTGCTGGTGCTGTTCGGTCTCGGTCTGGTGATCGGCAATGCGGTCGGCGGCCGCCTCGCCGACCGGTCGATCGACCGCACCCTGCTCGGCTTCATCGTCGCGCTGACGGTGATCCTCGTGCTGTTCGGCGTCTTCGCCTGGTCGCAGCCTGCGACGATCGCGATCCTCGTGCTCATGGGCGCGTTCGGCTTCGGCACGGTCCCCGGCCTGCAGAGCCGCATCATGCGATACGCCGGGGGTGCCCCGACTCTCGCCTCCGGAGCGAACATCGGCGCCTTCAACGTGGGCAATGCGCTCGGTGCCTGGGCCGGTGGCGTGGGGATTTCGGCGGGGCTCGGGTACGTCTCGCCGATCTGGATCGGCGCCGGCATCACGGCATCCGCTCTCGTCGTCATGGCGATCGCCATGGTGGCGGCTCGGCGCCCCGTGCCGGCGGCCACGGGTTCGCTGCGCACCGTCACCGCGTGAGGCGGCAGCGCCGTAGGCGCTACGCCCCGGTGAGCTTGCCCAGGAGTCGCTCGAGCTCGCGCAGGTCGTCGGTGCTCCAGTCCTGAAGTCGACTGAAGTACTCCGCTCCTCGCTCCTGCAGCACCGCGGTGACGCGGGCGGTGCCCGCCGCTGTGAGATCGACGATCACGCTGCGGCGGTCGTCGGGCGAGGGTGTCTGCGAGATCAGCCCGAGCGCGAGCATCCGTCGCAGCAATGTGCTGGTCGAGCTGCGATCCATGCCCACGGCCTCGGCGATCACGCTCGGCTTCGCCGGCCCGAAGGCGTGCAGCCAGCGGGCGATGTGGAAGGACGCGGGCTGGAGCCCCTCGTGGAACTGTGCGGCGCTGCGCTCGCTCAAGGCGCGGGTCGCGCTGAGCAGGGCGTTGATGCGATCGCCGAGCTGCGCCTCGAGTTTGGCGCGCGTCGGCTCATTGGTTTGCATATCCCCACCATATCAGTAGAGTAATGGGGATCTGCAAACTACTAAGAGTCGGAGAGATCATGCCCGCGCCCGTCATCGTCATCACCGGGGCCACCAGCGGCCTCGGCCGCCTCGCCGCCCTTCGTCTCGCTGAGCAGGGCGCGCGCCTCGTGCTGCCTGCCCGGAACCCCGCCCGGGCGGCGGAGACCGTCGACCTCATCCTGAGCTCGACTCCGTCCGCGGTCGTCGAGACGCCTCTCGCAGACCTGTCCCGGATGCCGGACGTTCGGCGCTTGGGCCGAGAGATGGCCGACGCGCATCCGCGCATCGACGCGCTCATCAACAATGCCGGTCTGCACGCGTTCGCGCCGCGCACGACGGCCGACGGCTATTCCGAGATGGTGGCGGTCAACTACTTCGCGCCATGGTTGCTCACGCACGAGTTGCGCGGCGCTCTCGCTGCCGCTTCTGCCGCACGTGTGGTGACGGTCGCGTCGGAGGCGTCGCGGAGACACGGGACGCTCCGGATCCCGGAGGACCTCACCGCGACACCATCGTTCACCGCTCGCGAATCATCCGACCCCTACGGCAGAAGCAAGCTGCTCGACATCATGTTCACGAAGGAACTCGCGCGTCGCGTCGCCGGCACGAGGATCACCGCGCTCTGCCTGGACCCGGGATTCAACGTGACCGGCCTCGGGCGGGAAGTGCGCGGTGCCGCGGTCATCGAGCGGATCCTGCGAGCCCTGCGGATAGGGGATCCTCGCACGGGCGCCGACCTCATCGTCCGGCTCGCGACGGATGCCGAGTTCGCCGGCCGCAACGGAGAGTACTGGACCGTGCGGGGACCGCGGAGGATCGAGCCCGTGGCTCCCGGCGATGACATCGATCTGCAGCGGGAGCTGTGGGAGCGGACACAGGAGCTGCTCCTCTCCTGAGCATCCGTCGGCTCGGGGCGCCCGCGACTCACTGCGTGCGCATGAACTCCTCGGCCGCCTGCACCTGTGCGGTGGTCGGGCGGATGCCGGTGTAGAGCACGAACTGCTCGAGCGCCTGCAGCGTGGCGACCTCTGCGCCGGTGATCACCGTCTTGCCCGCCGCGCGGCCTGAGGCGATCAGCGGGGTCTCGGACGGCAGTGCGACGACGTCGAACACGACGGATGCCGCGGCGATCTGCTCCTCCGAGAACGAGAGCGCGTTCTCCTCCGTACCGCCCGCCATGCCGATCGGGGTGACGTTCACGATGATGTCGGCCGTGACGCCCTCGGCATCCGCTCTCCAGTCGAAGCCGTAGAGGTCGGCGAGGGAGCGGGCGTTCGCCTCGTTCCGCGCGACGATCGTGACCTCCGTGAAGCCGGCGTCGCGGAAGGCTGCGGCGGTGGCCTTCGCCATGCCGCCCGACCCGCGGAGCAGCACGGATGCCGCGGCATCCAGTCCGTTGCGCTCGATGAGCTGCGCGATCGCCGAGTAGTCGGTGTTGTAGGCGGTGAGCACGCCCTCGTCGTTGACGATCGTGTTGACCGAGTCGATCGCGGTCGCCGACTCGTCCATGCGGTCGACGAGCGCGATGACGTCCTCCTTATAGGGCATCGAGATCGCGCATCCGCGGATGCCGAGACCGCGCACACCCGCGATCGCCTGGGCCAGATCCGTGGGGGCGAAGGCCTTGTAGATCCAGTTGAGTCCGAGCTCCTCGTAGAGGAAGTTGTGGAAACGCGTGCCGTTGTTGCTCGGCCTCGCCGACAGCGAGATGCACAGGGTCATGTCCTTGTTCAGCATGGTCACGGATCCAGCGTAGACGGCGCACCCACCACGCGAGAGGCGGGATTTTAGCTGCGCAAAGCGCGGGAGAACAGGCCCGTGGCGAGAAGTGTGGAAGTCCCTTATGGTGTACCTGCATGCACAGGGGAATTCGACCGCCCTCCGTCTATCCCCAGAAGACGGAACGCCGTCCCCAGAGGCAAGGCGGTCCGTGTATGCCATCGGGTCCCCTCGAGTCGCCCAGTCCCCAATGGTCGCTCGAGGGGGCCACCCTCCGCTTTCGGGAATTTTTTTCTCCAATGTCCCCCAAATGGGGGACAGAGACCCTCCGGAGCATGTATTCTGTTTCTGACGCACCCTCCGGTCGTCTTCGGCCCTCATCGCTCCCCCCGCGGTGAGGGCCACACAATTTTCTGGACGGTTCTCGAGCAGTGATGCTCTGTGACCGGGTATGACGCCTCATGCAACATTTTTGTTACGGGGTGACCCTCCCTCTTCCGCTCGGCGGCTCACCCACTAGCGTGGGTCTCGTCGGTGCATCCTGCGTCGGCTTCTTTTCCAGCAGAACAGGCAGTACATGAGCACCCAGGGCACGGTCAAGTGGTTCAACTCGGAGAAGGGCTTCGGCTTCATCTCCCCCGACGACGGCGGCGCTGACGTCTTCGCGCACTACTCCGCCATCCAGTCATCCGGCTACCGCTCGCTTGAGGAAAATCAGCGGGTCGAGTTCGATGTCGCGCAGGGCCCCAAGGGCCTGCAGGCAGAGAACATCCGTCCGGTCTAAGACGAGCGGACACTCACGGACTCCCTGACCGGGGGTCGCCTCGAGCGACGTCCGGCAGGGAGTTCTGTGCTTGCGGGGCCTTCGAGGGGCGCTTCGCGGCGGCGTCGCGGGCGTACGAGGGGCGGCGTCGTGGGCTCGCAGGTCGCGGCGTCGTGGGCTCACACGGATGCGCGGAGCTCTCACGCATGGGCGGAGTTCTCGCCCGTGGGCGGAGTTCTCACGCGTGGGCGGAGGATTCTCGCGAGGATCCCCGCCCGAGAGGGTGTTCTCCGCCCGGAGGGTGTCCGGAAAAGAGGTCAGCGCAGCAGAAGCGCCCGCAGTTCTTCTGCGCTCGCCGCGCGGAAGGCGGCCTCGTCGCCCTCGTGGTGATCGCTGAACCCCCACTCGACGAACACGACGGGAACACCGTTGGCGTTGCCTCCCTCGACGTCGTGATGCCGGTCACCGATGAGCACGGGGCGTGATGTGTCGGCACCGCGCTCGCGCAGCCGCTTCAGGGCCTCGGCGACGATGTCGGTCTTCGAGGCCAGCGTCGACTCATCCGGGGTGGATCCCACCGTCGTGAGGAAGTACGGGCGAAGGCCGAAGTGATCGACGATGGCGTCGACCTGCATCTCCGGCTTCGAGCTGGCGGTCGCCTGCGGCACCCCCGCCTCGTGCAGATCGCGGATGATGTCGGCGACTCCGGGGTAGAGCGCGACGTCGGTCGTGTAGCCGTCGGCCTTGCCGAGGCCCCGGTAGAAGCTCACCGCCTCGGCGGCCTGCTCCGGGGTCATGCCCGCCTGCGCCTGGAACGACTGGAACATGGGCGGCCCGATCCAGTGGACCAACTCCTCGCGGGTCGGCGCGGGGTGCCCGAAGTGCGTCAGCGCCACGTTCAGTCGGCGCAGGATGCCGACCGAGGCGTCGGCGATGGTGCCGTCGACGTCCCAGAGCACGCAGGAGTAGGGGGATTCAGCCATGCCTTCCAGCCTAGGTGCACCGCCCTGCACAGACGGACCGGCGGATGCTCTGATCCACAGATCCTGGTGCAACGCGGTCTGCGCCCGGTCCGACGTCCGGTACCGGGTCTACGGTCGTGACATCCGCAGACAGCGGGGCGAGAATGGAGGCATGTTCGTGTCGGTGGAAGTCATCACGATGATCGCGAGTGCGGCGACGATTCTCGTCGCGCTGGTCAGCGGTTTCGGATGGATGATCACGCGCATGGATACACGGTTCGCGGCTCAGGACGCGAAGTGGGACGCGCGGCTCGCGGCTCAGGATGCGAAGATGGACGCCCGCTTCGCGGAACAGGACGCGAAGATCGACGCCCGGTTTGCGGAGCAGGACGCGAGGTGGGATGCGAGATTCGCGCAACAGGACACCCGGTTCGATCGTCTCGAAACCCGCATCGACGATCTGACGCACGAGATGACCGAGGTGAAGATCGCGATCGCCCGGCTGGAGGGCCCGACTCCGCGACTCATCACCGCACGCTGAGGTCTTCGGGTGCGTCTCTGCACTCGGGATCAGAACAGGCGCGGATCAGAACAAGCCCGGATCAGAACAGGCGTGGGGCCCCCGACTCGATGCCCTTCATGTCGTCGTAGTCGAGCACCAGGCAGCGGATGCCGCGGTCCTCGGCGAGGACGCGCGCCTGCGGCTTGATCTCCTGCGCGGCGAAGATACCGGTGATCGGGGCGAGGTGCGGATCACGGCCGAGCAGCTCGAGGTATCTCGTCAACTGCTCCACACCGTCGATGTCACCACGACGCTTCACCTCGATCGCGATCGCCGCACCGTTCGCGTCGCGGACCATGAGGTCGACGGGACCGATCGCGGTCGGGTACTCGCGGCGCACGAGGGTCGTTCCCTCGCCGACGAGCTCGACCTGCTCGGCGAGAAGGCGCTGCAGATCGGCCTCGACACCGTCCTTCTGCAGGCCGGGGTCGACGCCGAGGTCGTGATTCGAGTCATGGATAATCTCGTAGATCTGCACGCGCAGCGCATCGCCGGTCTTCTTGTGCGTGACGCGCCACACCTCGATGACGCCGGCGCTCGCCTCCTCCTCGCCCGGCTCCTCGGAGGAGAGAGAGCACGGCGGGCTCATCCAGTTCAGCGGCTTGTAGCTGCCGCCGTCGGAGTGCACGAGCAGGCTCCCGTCGCCCTTGTGCACCAGAAGGCGCGTGGCGAGCGGGAGATGAGCATTGAGGCGCCCCGTGTAATCGACGGAGCAGCGGGCGATGACGAGACGCACCCGACGAGCCTACTTCGTCCCGGCACCCCCGGGAGCGCCGCGTGAGGTCATCCGACCATCGTGCCGAGCGCTTCGAACAGTCCGAGCTCGGTCGCCGCCGACCGGGCGATGAGGAAGCCCAGGATGCCGATGATCCAGGCAGTGTTCTCCGCTCCCGTGCGTTCCATCCATGCCGCGAACCGCGCGAGCGGTCTTTCCACCGCCCGTGCGGCGACGATCCGCAGCACGAGCAGCACCATCGCGGGCACGATCATCAGGAGGCAGTATCCGGCGAGGGCCGCGACACGGATCGGCGCCCCGACACCGGCATCCGCGAGCATCGTCATCGCGACGATGTACGGGAGCATGGTCGCGACCTCGACCAGTCCCGCCGCGATCGCGACCGCCATGACCGCCGTCCCGCGGGTCTTCGGGTCGAGCAGCCGCGCACGCCAGCGGGTGATGCGTCCGGGACGCGCGACTGACGCAGCGCCGACCCCTGGCGCAGCATCCGCACCCGTAACGACCCCGGCTCCGTCCCTTTCCCCGGCACCCGCACCCGCACCGGCCACTGCCGAAGGCGGAGAGAGCGTCACTCCCTCCGGGATCGGACGCCGCACCCCGCCCGCCGGTGCGGGGACGACGGTGTCCTTCGTGGATCCGCCGCCGGGGATCACGAACGCCGTGATCAGCAGCGCCGCGCCGACCACGAGCCGCACGACCAGTCCCACGGGGGACGCGAGGAAGTCGGCGGCGACGTCGACCACGTTCACCAGGCCCCAGAGGAAGAGCAGACCGATCACGAGGTAGAAGGTCGCGATCGTCGCGAGGTACAGCAGGACCCGACCGCCGCGCACCTTGCCGGGACTCAGCAGCAGGAACACCGGGATGAGCAGCGTTCCGACGCTGAGGCCGTCGAGAAGCGCCAGCACGGCGAGGGACAGAGGGAGCGGGAGTCCACCGAAGAGTTCCATGACCTCAGCGTGCGGTCGCCGTGCCGGGTGCGGATCGGGCGAAGGTCGCGGGCCGCGGCATCCGTCCCTCATCCTTTGGTCGGATGCGCGAGAGCCGGGGGAGTGGTTGCATGAAGCCATGACGCAGGGCAGGGGCGAGCGCCGACCGCAGATCGATGCGCTGCTGATCGCACTGCTCAGCGTCGTGGCCGCGTTCCTCGGATTCAGCGGGATCTGGAACCTGTTCTCCCTGATCCCCGGAGAGATCTCGCCATGGTGGACCCTCGCGACCGCCCTGCCGGCGAGCCTGCTCGTGCTCACCAAGCGCCGCGCTCCGGTGCTGTCGCTGATCGGCGCGACCGTGATCTTCGCGATCGATCTCGTCACGATGGGCGGCCTCGGACCGCTCGTCGTGCTCCTCGACGTGCTGTGGACGGCCGCCTTCCTCGCATCCGCGCGAACCCGGCGGCGGATCCTCGTCGCGGTGGTGGTGAGTGTGGTCGTGCTCTTCGTCCTCGCCCTCGTGCGCCCCGGGTCGTCACCGCCGGTGGCGTTGCTCGTCGCGGTGCAGTTCGGCGCCTTCGTCGGTACCGACTACTGGTGGGCGGTCGCGGTGTCGCAGGCGCATCAGCTCGCCGAGCTGCAGCGGCAACGCGCCGACGACGCGGCCGCCGCCGCGGCCCGGGACCGGGCGGAGGCCGTGCAGCGCGAACGCGAGGACATGGCCAGGGAGCTGCACGACGTGGTCGCGGGGCACGTCCTCGCCATGGCGATCCGGGCCGAGGCCGCGCTGTCGTCTCCTCCCGACGAGACCCGTGACCGCGAGGCGCTGCAGGCCGTGCGCGATGCCGGTCTCGATGCGCACAGTGCGCTGCGCACCATGATCTCGGTGCTGCGCCGCGGCGAGGGAGAACTGGCGCCGACTCCGAGCCTGCAAGACCTCGACGGGGTGATCGATGACGCCCGCCGCGGCGGACTCGAGGTGACGGTCGTGGCGGACGACCCGGGCGAGATCGCGGAGACGACCGCACAGGCGCTCGTGCGCATCGTCCGCGAAGCACTGGCGAACGCGCTGCGCCATGCGGCCGGCGCCGAGGTCGACGTGGCCGTGGCGAGGCGCGGCGACGACGTCCTGGTGCGGGTCGACTCCCGTGGCGGAGCATCCGCTCCCGGCGCCGACGGCGAGGGCGGATGGGGACTCAGCATGCTGGAGGAGCGCGTCGACGCCCTCGGCGGGCGTTTCGACGCCGGCCCGCATGGCGCAGGATGGCGAGTCGAGGCGATGCTGCCGGTGAGGCCGACGTGACCTCGCCCACGGTGCTGCTCGCCGATGACCACGGCGCGATCCGCGCGGGACTGCGGATCATGCTCGAAGCGCACGGCATCCGCGTGGTCGGTGAGGCGGCAGACGGCGAGGTCGCCGTGCGCAACGCGTCCGCGCTGCGGCCGGACGTGGTGCTGATGGACCTGAGGATGCCGGGGCGCGACGGGGTCTCGGCGACGAGGG
This sequence comes from Microbacterium sp. ZW T5_45, assembly GCF_044987415.1. Taxonomy (NCBI): domain Bacteria; kingdom Bacillati; phylum Actinomycetota; class Actinomycetes; order Micrococcales; family Microbacteriaceae; genus Microbacterium; species Microbacterium sp. ZW T5_45. Next base: position 43,574 of record NZ_JBJDRJ010000015.1, read on the forward strand.
AGATCGTCGAGCGCGGTCTCGGCGACGTCCTCGTGCTCACGAGCTTCGACGAGGACGAGCTCGTCTTCGGGGCGATCGCCGCGGGCGCCGTCGGATTCCTGCTCAAGACCGCGGATGCCGAGACACTGGTGTCCGCGATCCGCGCAGTCGCCGACGGCGAGGGCGCGCTCGACACCCGGGTCACGAGACGCGCGCTCGCCGCAGCCGCCGCGGCGTCCCGACCTCGCGAGGACGACCCGGCACCGCGGCCCGATCTCACCGCCCGCGAGCAGGAGGTGCTCGACGGCATCCTGCAGGGCTGGTCGAACGCCGAGCTCGCCCGGCGCCTCGAGATCAGCGTTCCCACCGTCAAGACGCATGTCTCGAACGTGCTCGCCAAGCTCGGTGCCCGCAGCCGTTCGCACGCCGCGGCGCTCGTACGCGGCGAGATCGGCTGACGTCGCGGTCAGCCCTTCGCGACGGGGGTCATCTCGTCCTCGCGCAGCGGTCGGGCCGCCGCCGAGAACAGACCGGAGAGCGCCGCCAGCACCACGAGGATGTAGAGCGTGTTCAGCAGGCCGATGTGCTCGCTGATGAAGCCGAGCACGGGCGGGCCGCCGAGGAAGGCGATGTAGCCGATGGTCGCGGCGGCGCTCACGCGCGCGGCGGCCTTGGCGGGGTCATCGGCGGCCGCGGACATCCCCAGCGGGAAGCCGAGCGATGCGCCGATGCCCCAGAGCGCCGCAGCGACGAAGACCAGGGGGGTGTTGGGGGCGAGGATGAACAGCAGGATGCCGCCCGCCGCAGTGATCGCGAGGACCCGCAGTACGACGACGCGGCCGAAGCGGTCGACGAGCGGTCCGCCGAAGAGGCGCACGATCGTCATCGCCACCGAGAACGTGGCGAGGGCCGCCGCGCCGGCCGCCGGGCCGGCGCCATGGTCTTCGGAGACGCCGAGCGCGAGCCAGTCGTTCGCGCCGCCCTCGGCGAACGACATCCCCAGCATCACGATGCCGAGCATGTAGGTGCGCGGTTCGCGCCAGGCCTCCAGTGCGACGTGCATGCGCTCGCGCCAGTGCGGCTTCTCGGCGGGTTCCGGATCGAGTGCGGCCTGCCGGTTCGGCACGTTCACGAAGCACACGACCGCGAGCACCGCGGCGACGGCGGCGATCGTGAACATGTGTGTCGAGACGTCGACGCCGAGATGCACCACGGCCGCTCCGATACCCGCGCCGATCACGGTTCCGAAGCTGAAGAACGCGTGGAACACGGGCAGGATCGTCTTGCCCATCTGCTGCTCGACGGCCGTGGCCTCGACATTCATCATGACGTCGAGGCAGCCGTTGCCGAGGCCGAACAGCGCGAGGCCGATGATCACGAGCGGCACCGAGCCGAGCACGTTCGTTCCGAGACCGATCAGCAGGATGCCGACAGAGAACATCAGCATCGTGGCCAGCATCCCCACCTTCGCACCTGTGCGGGCCATGATCGCCGGGCTCGTCGAGATGCCGACGATCGAGGCGATGCCCATCGCGAGCAGAAGCAGCCCGGTCTGGGCGTTGTCGATGCCGAGGCTGAGCTTGATATCGGGCACGCGCGATGCCCAGGTCGCGATCGAGAGGCCGCTCGCGAGGAAGATCGCGAAGATCGCGGCGCGCCAGCGCACGAACTGGGAACGGGTGAGGGCGGTGTCCATGCGACGAAGCTTATCGAATCGATTCGACAAACGGAAAGCCCGGGGAGCTATCCTCGGAGTATGAGCACCCGGGAGAGCCATCGTCGCGCGACCATCGCAGACGTCGCGAGAGCGGCGGGAGTTGCCACGTCGACGGCATCCGTCGTCTTCAGCGGCAAGGCGAAGGTCTCAGAGGCGACGCGCGCTCGGGTGCTCGCCGCCGCGGAATCCCTCGGCTACGCCGGTCCCGATCCCCGCGCGGCCTCGCTGCGTCGCGGTCGCAGCGGCATCGTCGCGGTGGTCCTCGAGGGGCATCTGCGCGCCGCCTTCCTCGATCCGGTGACCACCGCCATGATGGACGGTCTCACCGACGGCCTCGGCGAGTCGAGCACCGGCATCCTGCTGCTGCGCGACGAGCCGGGGCAGAGCGAGGGCACGGCTCTGGCCAACGCCCCGGTCGACGCGTTCGTGCTGATCGGATGCTCCGGGCGCATGCGCTCCTCGCTCGATGTCGTACGCGGGCGAGGTCTGCCCGTTGTCGTGATCGAGGGCGATGCGGGTGAGGGCGTGCCACAGGTGCGGCTCGACAACGCCGCCGCCGCGGCGGATGTCGCGCGCTACGTCCGCGGCCTCGGGCACACCGATGTCGCCCTCGTGACCCTGTCGCTCGACGCCCAGCGTGAACGGCTGCCGGTGACCCCCGAGCGCATCGAACGGGCGACCGTCGACGTCACGCTCGACCGTCTCGCGGGCATGCGCTCGGTGTTCCCCGATGCGCCCGCGATCTCGGCATCCGGCAGCCTGATCGACGAGGGACTCATCGTCGGGAGGATGCTGCTCGCCGACGCCGAGACCCGTCCGACCGCCGTGCTCGCGCAGAGCGACCTCCTGGCGGTGGGAGTCATCAAGGCGGCCGAGGAGCTGGGGCTGCGGGTGCCCGAGGATCTCTCCGTCGCCGGATTCGACGGCATCGCGGTCGATGGACTCGGCGGACCGGTGCTGACCACGAGCGTGCAGCCCGCAGTCGAGAAGGGGCGTGCCGCGGGAGAGCAGGTCGCACGGATGCTGCGTGGCGAGCCCGGCGAGACCCTCCAGCTCACCTGTCGATTCCGCCCCGGGACGACCACGGCCGCTCCGTCGCGCTGAGCCGACGATGTCGGCCGCGTCTCCCGAGGTGTGGTGCGGGCCGGGGTCAGCTGTGCGCTGGTCCGATCGGCAATGGGCTGCTCGCGAAATCGAGGATCCGGTACCGCCCGCAGTCGACGACCGCATCCGGATCAGCGCCGACCGGCAGCTCCCAGGGAGTGCTCTGCGCGTCCTCGACGAGGAATGACACCTCGCCGACGTCGAGATCGGTGCGGTTCACGAGCCAGGCGTACCCGTCGAGCCGGTGGTCGACCTGCACGAGCTGCGCGGGGTTGTCGAGATGTGCCTTCGGCAGCCGCACGGTCCAGAACTGTCCCGCGCCGGTCCGGCCGGAGGTCTCGACCCAGTCCGTCACGCAGGAGAGATCATCGTCGGGCGCCTGGGCCGATGCGGAGAGACGAGGAATGCTGAAGCCGCCGACCAAGAGGAGCAGCACCCCGGCCGCCGCCGTCGCTCGGGTGAGGGGACGTGACGGTCGCTGTGCTCGCGGGGCGGCCACCAGGGCGAGGAGCGGTGCGAACACCACCGGTTGCAGGTAGCGCGCGGCGTGGGTGCCGAGCGCGATGGCACCGATCACGACGAGCAGCGGGAGAAGCCAACCTGCTGCAGCGAGCAGGCGCTCCCCGGGGCTGGTCGCTCGCAGCGTTCGAACGACGGCCCACGCGATGAGACCGATCACGATCACAGACCCCAGCGCGCCGAGGGGCGTCGAGACCCGGTCGAGCAGAAGCTCGCCGTAGTATCCGATCGACTCCCTCCACAGCTCCGGCTGCGCGTAGCCGACGCCCGTGTTCGCGATCCATGCCGAGAACGGAATGCGACCGATCAGCCCGACGACTGTGCCGCCGATGAGTGCGAAGAGCATCGCGAGCGTAGGGGCCGCTCGTCGCTCGCGCAGCATCCGGAACGCGAGGAAGGCGCTCATCGGTACCACCGCCCAGACCGGGAACAGCGGGTTCGACAGCGTCGCCAGCGCGGAGACGCATGCGGCGAAGACGAGCGTCACGCGCCCGGCACCATCGAACGAGCGTCGCAGCAGGCCGATCACGAGCACGACTGCGACGACGGTGGCGGAGTAGTACGTGGTCGTCAGCTGCAGGGAGGCGAGATCGAGGGCGTCCCTCGACGGTGAGGTCTCGGTCATGCCGATGACACCGAAGGCCACCAGCGCGATCAGCGACCACATGACGGGTGCCGAGCCATCCCGGCGCCGACCGGCTGCCAGACGCAGGGCGCCGTAGAGGGCGAGGAGGTTCACGACCGCGTTGATCGCGAGCAGCGAGTTCAGGTCCGCGGGCAGGGCGGCGTCGAGCGCGCCGAACACGGCCGTCTCCGGCAGGAAGAGCACACTCGACATCGCCCAGTCGAGAGGAGCTCCCGACAGTACGGAACGGGCCAGCATCGCGACCACGAGGGAGTCGCCGTCGCGGTACACGAGGCCGGACCTGGCAGACGAGGCCACCTGCGCCGCGACCGACACGGAGACCGCGAGAGCGGCTGTCCATCCCACGATCTCGAGGGCCAGTGCACGGCGCATGCGACAACTCTCGCACGCCTCCCAGGTGTCACCCAGGTAAACTGGTCTCACACCGCCCGCCAGAGCCGCAAGGCCGACGAGCCCGAGGGGAGCCTCGCTCATTCTGATCCTCCTCGCTGTGTTCCTGCTCGGATCGCTTCTCATGCCGATCCTCGTGCGCTGGTTCCGCGCCCGTGCCTTCCTCATCGCGGCACTCATTCCCGCCGCGGCATTCGTACACGCGCTGGTGCAGACGCCGCAGGTGATCGGCGAGGGCGAGGTGCCGTTCAAGTCGATCGAGTGGATCCCGCAGCTGGGGTTGAACCTCTCGATGCACATGGACGTGCTGGGCTGGGTGCTCACGCTCATCGTCACCGGCGTCGGCGCCCTCGTGCTGTTCTACTGCCGCTGGTACTTCCACGATGACTCGGCCGGCATCGGCCAGTTCTCGGGTGTCCTGCTCGCCTTCGCCGGGGCGATGTACGGCCTGGTCCTCACCGACGACCTGGTGATGCTCGTGATGTTCTGGGAGGTGACGAGCATCCTCTCGTACCTCCTGATCGGCCACTATCGGCGGCGCGCGGTCAGCCGACGTGCCGCTCTGCAGGCGCTGCTCGTGACGACGCTCGGCGGCCTGGTCATGTTCATCGGCGTGGTCCTGCTCGTCGTCGACACCGGCACCACCAGCATCCGCGCCATGCTCGAGATCGCCCCCACGGGGCCGATCATCGACGCGGCGATCGTCATGCTCCTGATCGGCGCGATCAGCAAGTCCGCGCTGTTCCCGTTCCACTTCTGGCTTCCCGGTGCCATGGCCGCGCCGACCCCGGTGAGCGCGTACCTGCACGCGGCCGCCATGGTGAAGGCCGGCATCTACCTGATCGCGCGCTTCGCGCCGGTCTTCGCGTTCAGCGAGCCCTGGCGGCTGATCGTCATCAGCCTCGGCGTCTTCACGATGCTGCTGGGCGGCCTCCAGGCGCTGCGCGAGACCGACCTCAAACGCATCCTCGCGTTCGGCACGGTCAGCCAGCTCGGCTTCTTCGCGGTGGTGACCGGCTATGGCACGCAGGCGACGGCGCTCGCCGGCCTCGCGCTCGTGATCGGTCATGCGCTCTTCAAGTCGGCGCTGTTCCTCATCGTCGGCATCATCGACCGCCAGCTGTCGACGCGTGACATCACCGAGCTCTCGGGCGTGGGGCGGCAGGCACCGATCCTCGCGACGACGGCCTTCATCTCGGTGGCATCGATGGCGGGCATCGCGCCGACCATCGGCTTCGTGGCGAAGGAGTCGACGCTCACCGCGCTCCTCGACGACGCGCAGGGCGGATCGCTGTGGGGACTCATCGCCTTGATCGGCATCGTGCTCGGGTCTATGCTCACCGCGGCATACGGCACCCGCTTCGTCTGGGGTGCCTTCTTCCGCAAGCGCGACGAGCAGGGCGAGCGGATGCCGGACACGGCATGGCCCGACCCGCCGGTCGGCTTCCTCGCGGCTCCGATCGTTCTCGCCGGTGTCACGATCGCCGCCGGCATCGGCGCCCCGGCGATCGACGTCGCCCTGCACGGCTACGCGATCACCGCGACCCCCGGTCTCGACCACGCAGGAGAGCCCGTCGAAGGTCCGGGCCACCTCGCCCTGTGGCACGGATTCGAGCCCGCTCTCGGCATCTCGATCCTGTCGATCGTCCTGGGCATCGCCTTCTTCCTGCTCACGCGCCGCACTCAATGGGATCGCAAGGCGAGGCTCCTGCGCTTCTCCGCCGCCGACGCGTACTACTTCGTGATGCGCGGCGTCGACCGTCTCTCGGTGCTCAGCACGACGCTCACTCAGCGCGGATCGCTGCCGGTCTATGTCGGCACGATCTTCATCGTCTTCGTCGCCGCCGAGATCACCGCGCTGCTCGCCACCGATATCGACCGCTTCGAACTGTCGGCCTGGCACACGCCGGCGCAGATCGTCGCCGCGCCGCTCATGGCGATCGCCGGAGTGCTCGCGGTGCGGGCGCAGAAGAGATACACGGGCGTCGTGCTCGTCTCGGTCACCGGGCTCGGCATGGTCGCACTCTTCGCGACGAGCGGTGCCCCGGACCTCGCGCTCACCCAGGTGCTCGTCGAGACCGTCACGATGGTCACCTTCGCGCTCGTGCTGCGACGGCTGCCAGCCCGAATGGGCGAGCACAACGAGTCGGTCGGCCGCATCCCGCGCGCCCTGCTCGGCATCGGCGTCGGACTCACGATGGCGCTGGTGGCGATCGTCGCGACGCAGTCCCGCGTCGCCGATCCGATCTCCGCGGCGTTCCCGAAGCTCGCCTATGAGATCGGGCACGGCAAGAACGTCGTCAACGTCGCGCTGGTCGACCTGCGTGGCTGGGACACGATGGGAGAGCTGTCCGTGCTCGTGCTGGCCGCCACCGGAGTGGCCTCGCTCGTCTTCGTGACGCACCGCGCCGACCTGCTCGCCGCGACCAAGACCCTGCCGAAGGCGATGCGCCGAGCCACGCGCAGCCGGCCGCTCGTGGAGACCACCGACGGTATCCGCTTCCAGACCTCCGAGAACGAGAGCAGCCCGCGGGCCTGGCTCGTCGGCGGGCCGAAGATGAAGCCCGAGAACCGGTCGATCCTGCTCGAGGTGATCGTCCGGGTGCTGTTCCACACGATCATCGTGGTGTCGATCTTCCTGCTGTTCTCGGGGCACAACCTGCCAGGCGGGGGCTTCGCCGGCGGACTGGTCGCCGGCATGGCGCTGGTGATGCGCTACATCGCCGGCGGGCGCTGGGAACTCGGCGCGGCCGCTCCGACGGATGCCGGTCGCCTGCTGGGCGCGGGGCTCATCCTCGCCGTCGGCACGGCCGTCGTGCCGCTGTTCTTCGGCGCCGACCCGCTCACCAGCACGTTCTGGGAGTGGGAGCTGCCCGGTCTCGGTCATATGGAGTTCGTCACGTCGACCATCTTCGACATCGGCGTCTACCTCGTCGTGATCGGCCTCGTGCTCGACGTTCTGCGCAGCCTGGGCGCCGAGGTCGACCGCCAGGCCGCAGCCCTTCGACAGGCTCAGGGACCCACCTCACGAGGCGGGGTGAACGTCTGATGGATGTCTCGCTCACCCTCATCATCGTGATGGCCGTGCTCTTCGCCTGCGGCGTCTACGCCATGCTCGAGCGCAGCCTCACCCGCGTGCTCATCGGCTTCCTCCTGCTGGGGAACGCGACGAACCTCCTGTTGCTGATCGTCATGGGCGTCCCCGGCAACGCACCGTTCTACGGCGCAGAAGACGGGATGTCCGACCCGCTGCCGCAGGCTCTCACCCTCACCGCCATCGTCATCACCTTCGCGGTCTCGGCGTTCCTGCTCGCCCTCATCTACCGCTCGTGGCAGCTCGGTCAGGCCGACACGGTCGAGGACGACGAGACCGACATCGCGCTGCGCGAGCGGACGGATGCCGACGAGGACGTCATGGACGACGAGGACGACGTCGAGGACGACGACGCCACCACCGACTTCGTCGGCGTGCAGACGGCACCGATCACCGTGCTGCACATGCGCGATCACGCGTCGATCGACGATGCCGCCCCGATGGACCGTCCGATCGCGCCGGTCGAACCGGAACCGTCATCGACCGACGTCGATCCCCAGGAACAGACCCACGACCCGAGAGAGGAGGACCGCCCGTGAACGTGCTCGTCCCCCTTCTCGTCGCCCTGCCGCTGCTCGGCGCAGCGCTGGCACTGATCGTCGGCCGCAACGCCCGTGCGCAGGCGGTCGTCACGGTCGTCACCCTGGTCGCGGTCTCGGTGATCGCGGCGGTCCTGCTCGTCGCCGTCGACGGCGGCAGCCCGCTCGCGGTCTCGGTGGGTGGGTGGCCTGTCCCGTTCGGCATCGTGCTCTACGTCGACCGGCTCGCAGCCCTCCTCGTCCTGGTGTCGAGCATCGTGCTGCTCGCGGTCCTGCTCTTCTCGATCGGTCAGGGCGTGGCGGACGGCGCCGAAGAGACGCCGATCTCGATCTTCAACCCCTCGTACCTGATCCTCGCGGCGGGCATCTTCAACGCCTTCATCGCCGGCGACCTGTTCAACCTCTACGTCGGTTTCGAGATCCTGCTCGTGGCGTCGTATGTGCTCATCACGCTCGGCAGCACCGAGTCGCGCATCCGCACCGGAGCCGTCTACATCGTCGTCTCGCTCGTGTCGTCGATCCTGTTCCTCGCCTCGATCGCGATGATCTACGGCGCACTCGGCACCGTGAACATGGCGCAGATCGCCGAGCGCATGGGCGAACTGCCGCAGGACACGCAGCTCGTGCTGCACCTCATGCTCGTCGTCGCGTTCGGCATCAAGGCCGCGATCTTCCCCGTGTCCTTCTGGCTGCCCGACTCGTATCCGACCGCGCCCGCCCCGGTCACGGCGGTCTTCGCCGGACTCCTCACCAAGGTCGGCGTCTACGCCCTGATCCGCACCGAGACGCAGCTGTTCGCCGACAACAGCATCGACACGCTGCTGCTGATCATCTCGCTCGCGACCATGATCGTCGGTGTGCTCGGCGCGGTCGCGCAGGCCGAGCTCAAACGCATCCTGTCGTTCACGCTCGTCAGCCACGTCGGCTACATGATCTTCGGTCTCGCGATCGCGACCCCTGCCGCCATCGGCGCGACGGTGTACTACATCGTCCACCACATCATCGTGCAGACGACCCTGTTCCTCGCGGTCGGCCTCGTCGAGCGTCGAGCCGGCAGCACCTCGATCCTGAGGGTGAAGGGCCTGCTGAAGGTGGCCCCGCTCATCGCAGTGCTGTACTTCATCCCCGCGATCAACCTCGGCGGTCTGCCGCCGTTCTCGGGGTTCATCGGCAAGTTCGCGCTGTTCGAGGCCGCGGCATCCGTCGGCACCCCGCTCATGATCGTGCTGATCGTCGGCGGGATCGTCACGTCGCTGCTCACGCTCTACGCCCTGATGCGCGCGTGGAACCTCGCGTTCTGGCGCGAGGAGGAGGACTCCACCGAGACCGAAGGACGCATCTCGCACCTCGGCAACGCCCCGGCGGCCGACGAGCAGCAGGAGAGTCGTCGCATCCCCGCGATCATGACCGTCGCGACCACCGGAATGGTCGCCGTCACGGTGGCGCTGACGGTGTTCGCCGGCCCGCTCTACGCGCTCTGCGACCGTATCGGCGAGGCGCTTCTCGAGCCCGTCAGTCTCGTGCAGCTGGAAGACGAGGTGGGCGGATGAGCGCGGAAGCCGGGCGCCACTTCTGGCGCGACGTCAGAGTGCAGCTGCCGTTCCTCGCGTGGCTGGTCGTGCTGTGGATGCTGCTGTGGGCGCAGTTCACGCTGCTCTCGTTCGTCACCGGCCTGGTCGTGGCGATCTTCGTCACGCGTGTGTTCCGGCTGCCGACCGTGGAGCTGTCCGGACGGGTGAACCTCTGGTATGCGGCGATCCTCGCGGTGCGGTTCCTGTTCGCGGTGGTGCTCGGTGCGCTCGCCGTCGCGCGGCAGGTGCTCGATTTCCGGCGGCAGCCGGGTACGGCGATCATCGCGGTCCCGCTGCGCTACTCGGACGACCTGATGATGACGCACGTCGCCGTCGCGTCGTCGCTGATCCCCGGGTCGCTCGTGGTGGAGGCCGACCGCGATCGGCGCATCCTGTATCTGCATGTGATCGGCGTGCGCACGCTCGCCGACGTCGAGAAGCAGCGCGAGGGCGTGCTGCGCTGGGAGGAGCGCATCGTGCGTGCACTGGGCGACCCGGCGCAGTACCGTGCTCTTCGCGAGGCCGAGCGGCTGAGGAGGACCCGATGAGCATCCTGATGGGCGTGATCCTCGTCGTGTTCGGCGTCGCTGCGCTGCTCACGGTGATCCGCATCGTCCGGGGACCGTCGATCCTCGACCGCGCCGTCGCATCGGACGTGCTGCTCACCGAGGTGATGTGCGTGCTCGGCGCCGAGATGGCGATCAACGGGCACACGCGCAGCATTCCGGTGCTGCTCATCATCGCGGCGATCGGAGTCTTCGGGTCGATCGCCGTCGCCCGGTTCGTCGCGAGAAGGGACAACACGACGCCATGAACGTGTTCGGACTCGTGATCTCCGACGCCGTGATCGACATCGCGGTGCTCGTGCTCATCCTGTGCGGAGCGCTGCTGTGCCTGTTCGCGGCGATCGGGCTGCTGCGGTTCCGCGACGTGCCGTCGCGGCTGCACGCGGCCACCAAGCCGCAGGTGCTCGGACTCGTGCTCATCTGCATCGCCGTCGCCCTCTCGCAGCGCTCCGTCGGCGGCATCCTGCTGGGCTTCGCGCTCGTCGCGCCGATCGTGCTGATGCAGTTCGCGACGGCGCCGCTCTCTGCGCACATGGTCGGACGTCAGGCGTACCGCAACGGCACCACCGATCAGCGCAGTCTCGTCGTCGACGAGCTCGCCGATTCGAAGCAGACCCCGCCCGGGGCCGGATAGTCCATCCGGCCCCGGGCGGTGATGGATCAAAACCACATCTCGCAGCTCGGTCTCGGCTGCACTTTTGATCTCTCACCCGTTCGCACGGGCGGAAGGCCGGGTGCGGCTCAGGTCCGCGCGGCGAACGACTGGATCAGCCGGGCAGCCGGCTCGGAGTCGCTGATCAGCGTGCCGTGGCCGTGGTCGGGGATCACCTCGAGCTCAGCACCCGGGATCGCATCGATGATCTCGCGGCACCAGCTCATCGGCGCGAGCGGATCCTTGGCGCCCCGCAGCACGAGCACCGGGCAGTCGATCCGGGGGTAGACCTTCTCGGGCTCGTGCACGATCGTCGCGCGCATCTTGCGGATCAGGTGCGGACCGCCGCGCAGGTACTCGCGCGCGCCGCGCCACAGCACCTCGGGTCGCTCGCCGATCAGATCGTGCAACAGGTACGCCGCCTGCGCCCCGAGGTTGCGCTTCGCGCTGTTCACGGTCGGCCCGGCAAGGACGACACCGGAGACGAGCGACGGATGCCGTGCGGCGAGCTCGGCCGCGATCTGGCTGCCCATCGAATGTCCGATCGCGATCACACCGCTCTCGCCGCTGCTCCTCAGGAACGCGGCGACCAGATCGGCGTGCCGCTCCATGGTCAGCGTGCGCTCGGGCTCAGGTGCCTCGCCGAACCCGGGGAGGTCGATCGCGATCACCCGTCCGCGCAGCCTCTGCACGACGTCGAGGTACACGCTGCGGCCCATGCCGATGCCGTGCAGCAGCACGAAGGTATGCGCGCCCTCTCCGAACGACTCCGCGATCAGAGTCGCGCCGCCGTGCTCGAACTCGACGATGGATGCCGGAGTGCCCTCCGGGGCGAGCAGACGTTCGGGCATCCGTCCACGCTATCCGATGCGGGAGCGGCCCCCGGTCGGGTGATGTCTGAGGGCCGTGTGAGGATGGAGTGTGAAGTCCGCAGCATCCTCCTCCGCCCGCCAGCGACCTGGATTGCGGGCCCGCCTGGCCGCCTCGATGAGTGATCCCGTGCTCCGCGCGCTGGTCACCTCGACGGCGGTCTCGCGCATCGGACGCGGCGTGTTCCTCACGGTCACCGTGCTGTTCTTCACCCAGATCATCGGACTCAGCCCGGCCCAGGCCGCGCTCGTGCTCGCGGTGTCGAGCGGCTTCGGCGTCGTGGCGTCGCTGCTCGGCGGGTGGCTCGCCGACCGATGGAGCGCCCGCCGGCTGTCGTTCGTCTTCGAGGCGCTCGGCGGACTCCTGCTCGCGGCCTACGCCTTCGCGGGGGACTTCGTCTCGGCGCTCGTGCTCGCCAGTCTCTCGGGCTTCTTCGACTCGATCGCGCACTCATCGCGCTCGGCGATCATCGCCCGCGGTTTCGCAGCCGACCGCCGCGTGCACGCGCGTGCGGTGCTGCGCACCATCACCAACGTCTCGATCGCGATCGGCGGCGCGGTCGCCGCGATCGCCCTCGCCCTCGGAACCGCCGAGGCCTACCGCACGGTCATCGTCGCCGCCGGCGTCCTGTGCACGATCGGGTCGTTCCCGCTGCTCAGACTGACCGCGGCCGTCGACGCACCGCCGCGTCCGGTCGTCGCCCCGGTGCTCACCGCGACCGGATCGATCGACGCGGATGCCGTCGCCGCCGCGGTCGCGACCGAGAAGCGCGACTGGCGGCGGAGGTCGCCGTGGCGGGATCCCCGCTATCTCGTGCTCACCGTGCTCTCGGCGGTGTTCGGCATGCAGTTCGGAGTGGCCGAGCTCGGCGTGCCGCTGTGGATCACCGAGCAGACCGAGGCTCCCGCCGTCATCGTGTCGGTGCTGCTGATCACGAACACGACCCTCGTGGTGCTGTTCCAGGTGCGGGCATCGCGTGGCACCCACGATGTGCGCACCGCCGGACGCGTCACCATGATCGCGGGCTGGCTGATGGCCGCTGCCTGCATCGTCTACGCCCTCGCGGCAGGACTCCCCGCGTGGGTCGCGATCGTCGTGCTCATCATCGCGATGATCGCGCACACCTTCGCCGAGATCCTGTCCCAGGCGGGAGCGTGGGGGCTCAGCTTCGAGCTGGCCGACCCGGTGCGCGCCGGCGCGTATCAGGGCGTGTTCGGCATGGGATTCTCCCTCGGCGCGCTGTTCTCGCCGATCGTCGTCAACGCGACCGCGATCACCTTCGGCTTCGCCGGTTGGGGGATGCTGGCGCTCATCTTCCTCGCTGCGGCGTTCGGGATCTGGCTGATCGCGCGCCGTGCGGCGGCATCCGCGCCGGTTGCAGAGGCGGTCTGAGCGCCAGCATCCTCACCCGATCAGGCTCGGCTGCAGATCGCGCAGCGTGCGCTTGTGCGTCATCCGCGTCACGCCGATCATCGCGAACAGCAGCGCGCCGAGCAGCCAGCACCCGAGCACAGCCAGATCGAGGCCGGCGCGCGCGAGGTCTCCGCCGTACATCAGCTGACGCATCGCGTCGACCACGTATCCCCGCGGCAGCACATGATGCAGGGCGGCGAGCGGCGCGGGCAGGGTCTGCCACGGGAACGTCCCGCCGGCGGTGACGAGCTGCAGCACCATGAGCACGAGTCCGAGGAACTGCCCGACCGATCCCAGCCACACGTTCAGCGACAGGATGATCGCCGCGAACGTCGCCGAGGCCAGGACGAGCACGCCTAGTGTGCCGATCGGGTTGTCGAAGGTGAACCCGAGCGCGATCGCGAGCACACCCATGAGTCCCACCATCTGCACCGCGCCGAGCGTGGCGGGGGTGAGCCAGCCGGCGAGCGTGATGCGGATCGGCGAGTGCAGCGCCGTCACGGCTCGTCGAGAGATCGGCTTGACGATGAGGAACAGTGCGTAGATGCCGATCCACGCCGAGAGCGCGGCGAAGAACGGGGCGAGGCCTGCGCCGTAGTCTTCGGCGGAGGCGATCTTGTCGCTCGACACCTTGACCGGGTCGGCGATCGTGTCGGCCTGCTGGGTGCGCAGCTCGGGTGTCGACGAGGGGATCGCGTCGACGCCCTGCGCGAGCCCGTCGCGCAGGGTCACCGTGCCGTCGGAGAGCGTGGCGAGACCGTCGCGCAGTTGACCGGCGCCGTCGTTCGCCAGGGCGGCGCCGTCGGCGAGCGTGCTTGCGCCCGCTGCGAGCTCGGATGCTCCGGATGCCACGGCCGCGGCACCGTCGGCGAGCTGGTCGACCTTGGCCACGGCGTTCTGCACGGTGGTGTTGCCGTCCTGCAGCTTCGTGCCCAGCGGGTCGAGCTTCGCGAGCACGCTGTCGATCTGCTCCTGCGTCAGGCCCTGATCGGTGAGCACCGTCGTGATGTCGGTGCGCACCTGCGGCAGCGTGTCGGTGGCCTGCTGCACGATGGACCCTGCCCGGTCGGCGACGTCGGCGAGCTGTCGGTTGCCGTCGCTGACCTGCTGCGCACCGGCCGCGAGGGTGCCCGCGCCGTCGCGGAGGGTCGCGCTGCCGGTGGCGAGCTGCGATGTGCCCTCTGCCAGCGTCGTGCTGCCGGATGCTGCGCTCGCGGCTCCGTCGACGAGCTGGGACGCCCCGTCGGTCGCCGAGACGAGCTTGTCGCGGATGTCGCTGAGACCGGTGAGCAGTCGCTCAGCGGCCTCGCTGCCCACGGTCTGCGCGACCGAGCTGCGGATCTTCTCGACGGCCTGCGTGCCCATCGACGATGCGAGGTAGTTGTTGGCGTCATTCGTGTCGAGCTCGATGCGAGCCTGATGGGGAGCGTCGCCGGCGACGGAGGTGAGTGCGGCCGAGAAGTCGGAGGGGATCGTGACCATGAAGTCGACCGACCCGGTCCGCAGCGCTTCGGCAGCCTCGTCGTCGGTCATCCGCTGCCAGTCGAAGGCGTTGCCGTCGATGAGGTTCTCGGCGACGTCCTCGCCGTAGTTCACGGTCTGTGAGGCGTCGCTCGTCGACGGCGCGCCGTCGTCGTCGACCACGAGCGCGACCGGGACGTCGGGGAACTTCGCGTAGGGATCCTGATTCGCCCACAGATACAGGCCGCCGTAGAGGATCGGCACGCAGATCAGCGCGACCAGCGCGATGATGCCCATCCGGCTGGCGGTGAGGCGCCGCAGCTCGGCGGCGATCATGGCGGGAACCTTCATCGGTCGGCTCCGTTCTCGAGGTCTGTGGATGGGGCGGCGTCGGATGCTGAGGGGGAGGACGCTTCGTCTCGGTCGGCTTCGCCGTCCTCGCTCAGCAACCGGTTATGGAGCGGTTCTTCGGAGGTGTCGACGTTCATACCGGGAACGGCATATGCATCGCTTGCCTCTGGCCACTCGACGTCGGCATCGACGTCGACCTCAGCATCCGCCCTGTCGAGCACGAGGGGCTCGATCGGGCCGGAGGCGTTGATGGCTCCGAGTTCGCGCATGCGCTCCAGGGCCACGGCCGCCGATCCGCCCACGATCACGAGCATCGCATAGCCACGATCGGCGAACTCGGCGGCGATGCGCCACCAGCCATCGGGGCTGCCGCCGTGGCGATCGGGGGAGACGAGGACGACGCCCTCGGTGCCCTCGCGCAGCACGGCGAGCTCGCACATGATGCGCACCCTCGCGGCCGGGTCGACGTCACCGATCGACAGCGACGCGAGTTCGCCGTACCCGAGGTCCTTCAACCAGCGGCGGGCGTGCAGAGGCGTCGCGCGGCGGCCGGCGAACATGAGCTCTTCGCCGACCACGCCCACGAGCGAGACGTCGGGATGCGGGTCGCTGACGTCCGGAGCATCCACGAGTGCGATCGCGCGCCGCATCGGACCGGTCTTGGCGGATCCGTCGAGAGTCACGGTTCCGGATGCCGGGCGCATGCGTCCGCTCGCGATGAGGCCCAGCACGGTGGGGCGCTGCTCCGTCTCGGCGATCGCGAAGCGCACGGCTCCGGAGTGGAACTCGAGGCTCGTCGGCGGCAGCGCGTGCCCCTTGGCGACGTCGTGCAGGATCACTCTCATTCCGCATCCTCCTTCTCGAGCTCGGGGTGCGCGGCCAGCAGTGCGTCGGCCTCGCGCCAAGACAGCCCGGCGACGCCGAGCACGGAGCGCACCGCGAGCGATGCGCTCTGCGCGCCGCCCAGGTCATCCCGCACGACCATGCGCGCGGACGACTCGATCAGTCGGGCGAGCGTCACGCCGCCGAGGTCGGTCCGCAGCACGCCGGACGCCTGGCCGCGTTCGACGATCGTCGCCAGCACCGCGCGCACCGGCGCCAGCGCGGCCGCGGTCTCGGCCACGTGCGCGTCGTCGAGCGCCATGCTCGCGGCGACGCGCACGTGCGCGGCCTCATGCCAGAGCCGCGAGGCCAGCTGGGCGAGCGCGAGCGCCGCATCGTCATCGACCGGGTGCTCGGCGATGGCATTGAATCGCTGTGTTCCGATCGCGATGACCTCGCTGATCAGAGCGGTGCGGTCGTCGAAGTGACCATAGAGTGCGCGGCGCGACAGCCCGGCGGCACGTGCGATGGCGTCGATCGATGCGTTCGGATCCTCGGCGAGCGCGCTGCGCGCTGCCGACAGGATGCCGTCGCGATTCGCCTGTGCGTCGCGACGGGGTGCTCGGGGTGCGGAAACGACCATGACGACGATTGTACCTATCTTGCACAGCAGTGTGCAAGATAACGCGATGGAGACGCCGTGTTCACCTTTTCGACACTTGTCGGACAGCTCCGGTGCTCGTCGCGTTCCTACCCTGACGACGTCCCCCTAACAAAAGACCACTCGAGGAGTGCCTTCTTTTCATGTCTGCTGTATCCCCCACCCGTCGGCGCCTGTGCGCCGGCATCCTCGCCGCGACGATGGCCACCGGTGCCGTCGTCTCGCTCGGGGCGTCCGCCGCGAACGCGGCCGAGCTGCCCGAGACCTTTCTGAGCACGGCATCCACCGTCTGGTCGTTCTCCGACGACAACACCGATCCGGCCGCAGGAGCTGCGGATCGTCTCGTGTGGACGAAGGGCGCGTACGACGACTCCGCCTGGAAGAGCGCCACCGGCGCTTTCGGTGCGAAGAACGGCGCGGCCACCGGACTCGGCGCGAACTTCCCCGTGAATACGCTGCTGAGCCAGTACATCACCGGCACCACCACGGACGTGCCGACCTTCCACCTGCGCACCTCCGTCGACATCGACGCGGCGCAGCTCGCCGAACTCGACGGCCTCTCCGCGACCGTGACCTACGACGACGCCGTGCAGGTGTTCGTCAACGGCGAGAAGGTCGCCGGCTTCGTCGACGACAAGGTCGAGGCGGCGCCCGAGGCGCAGCGCAACCTCATGTACGCCGGCAACAGCGGCGGCGACCCTGTCACCTCGACGTTCACGATCGATGCCGACGACCTCGTCGCGGGCGAGAACACGATCGCCGTCGCGCTCTACCAGGACCGCGCCTCGAGCTCGGACATCTACTTCGACTTCCGGAGCCTCACACCGCTCGTCGCGGGCGAGCAGCCGGCCGTCTCGTACGACGACCTGGTCCTCACGGTCGGCGCCGACGAGTCCGCGCGCAATGTCACCTGGTACACGAACAGCGACAGCGAGCAGTCGCTGCAGTACGCCGCCGGCGCCGACACCTCGGCGTTCCCGGCATCCGGCGTCACCACGATCGCCGCGACAGGAGCGGTGACCAGCAGCAACGAGTTCAACCGCCGCGCCGCGCTCACCGGACTCGCCGAGAACACCTCCTACGTCTACCGCGTCGGCTCCGCCTCCGAGGGGTGGTCGCCGGTGCGCACGTTCTCGACCGGCTCCTTCTCGGGTGCCTACGACTTCCTGTTCTTCGGCGACCCGCAGATCGGCGCCTCCGGCAACGCGCAGCGCGACGGCGAGGGCTGGGCGGACACACTCGACATCGCCACGCAGACGTATCCCGACAGCGAGATGCTGTTCTCGGCCGGCGACCAGGTCAACACCGCTTCGAGCGAGTCCGAGTACGGCTACTACTTCGCACCCGAGCAGCTCAGCGAGATCCCCACGGTGCCGGTCAACGGAAACCACGACGTGGGTTCCAAGGCCTACGCGCAGCACTACACCGTGCCGAACCTCGATGAGACGGCCGGCGCCGCCACCAGCGCCTCGTCGTCGGGCGGCGACTACTGGTTCGAGTACAAGGACGTGCTGTACGTCGTGCTGAACACGAACAGCTCGGACTACGCCAGCCACATCGCGTTCATGGAGAAGGTCGTCGCCGAGCACGGCGACGATGCGAAGTGGAAGGTGCTGGCGTTCCACCACTCGATCTACTCGGTCGCCTCGCACGTCGACGACACGCAGATCAAGAACCTGCGCGCCGCATTCCCCGAGACGATCTCCGACCTGGGCTTCGACCTCGTGCTGCAGGGTCACGACCACAGCTACACGCGCTCGTACCTGATCGAGGACGGCCAGCTGGCCGACGCGACCGAGGTCGCCGGCCAGTCGGAGGTCTCGGCCGGTGAGGGCGAGGTCCTCTATGTCACCGCCAACTCCGCCAGCGGGTCGAAGTATTACGACGTCAAGGCGCCCGACGCCTGGTACGCCTCGGTCATCAACCAGGAGAAGGTCCGCAACTACTCGCACATCGAGGTGACCGACGACTCGATCACGGTGACCACTCGTCGCAGCGAGGCCAGCGGCGCGAACTCTCCGGTCAACAGCGTCGTCGACGAGGTCACCCTCGTGCGCGACGATGTCACCGCTCCCGAGATCACGCTGCCGGCGACCTCCGAGATCGAGCAGGGTTCGGAGTTCGACGCGCTCGCCGGCGTCAGCGCGACCGACGAGCGTGACGGCGACGTCACCGACTCGCTCACGGTCGAGGGCGTGGTCGACACCGAGACCCTCGGATCGTACGACCTCGTCTACACGGCGACGGATGCCGCGGGGAACGTCGCGACCGCGTCGCGCACGGTCGTCGTCGTCGAGACGCCCGTCACCCCGGCCGAGCCGACCATCACGGTCGCGGGAGAGGCAGTGCAGGGCGGAACGGTCACGTTCGCGGGCACCGGGTTCGCGCCCGGCGAGTCGGTGAACGTCACGGTCCATTCCGAGCCCGTCGACCTGGGCGCGTTCACGATCGGCGCTGACGGCTCGCTCGCCGCGACCTGGACGATCCCCGCGTCGTTCGCGACCGGCGTGCACCGCGTGGTCGTGACGCGGGAGGACGGCTCGACCGTCGGTGCCGAGTTCCAGGTGGCCGCCGATGCGGGGTCGGACGCCGGCTCGGGTGCTGGTGCTGGTGCGGGATCGGGTTCCGGTTCCGGCTCCGGCTCCGCTTCGGGTGACCTCGCGACGACGGGTGCCGAGGTGCCGTTCGCCGTGGGCGGCATCGCCCTCGCACTGCTCGCCATGGGTGGTCTGCTCGTCGCGCGTCGCCGTCGGCTCGCGACCCGCGACTGACGTCCCGGGATGCCCCGGGCCCACGAGGCCCGGGGCATCCCTCTTCTTCCGAGGAGTCCGATGAGGATCAGAACGTTCACCGTCGGCGTCGCGCTCGTGCTGGCGCTGGTCGGTGGTGCGGCGCTGTCGGCGTGCGCGTCGCCGACAGGGTCCGCATCCGCGTCCACGGAGACGACGGATGCCGTCGGCACCCCGATGCCGGCGGCATCCGCCCCTCCCGAGCAGGTTCCCGGCTCGACGCTGTCAGCAGATCAGGTGACCGCGGCGGTGCCGCACGGCCAGACGCTCGCGGTCGTGGTGGCCGCGGATGCCGATGAGCAGCAGAGCGTGGCGGTGGCGGCGATCGAGACCTTCGCGGCGGCTCACGGCAGCGTGGTGCAGGTGTTCGCGGATGCCGCCAGTGCGGACGCCGTCGACCGTGCGCTCGCGAGCGGGCCCGATGTCGTCGTGGGCGTCGGACCCGAGGTGACCGGCGCAGTCGATCTCGCGTCGGCGTCGAACCTCGACGTGCGGTTCCTCGTTCTCGGTTCGCAGCTCGCCGAGCCCACCGGCAACGTGATCGCGGTGGTCTGGCCGGGGGCCGATGAGCGGGCGGTGTTCGCGGAGGAGGCGCAGCAGCTCTCGGGTGCCGAGGAGTATGCGCGGGCGGCCATCGAGACGGGTCTCGCGGCCTTCGCCTCCGGCCTCGACGGACACGTCATCCGCCTCGGCTGAGCGGGCCGGGCTGGCCTGGCCTGGCCCGCCTCGTCCCCGCACTTCGGGGGCCGACACGCCAGTTGGCGGGCGTTTCGGGGCCCAGTGTCCTGCATGTGGCGTGTCGGCCCCCGTTCTGGTGCGCGGCCCAGACGGCCCGGAGGGCTGCGCCGGGATGCGCGGTGGGGAGCAGCGGTGCTCGGGGAGCAACTCAGCCTGCCCGCCTCGCCCGTGTGCGCTTCGCAAGGACTTCTGCGCTTCGCAAGGAGAAAGCGGGGGCATGCGCCTTGCGAAGCGCACACGCCCGTGGCGGGCTCGCCGGCACCCTCCCTCGGCACCCTCTGCCAGCATCCTCCGCCCGGTATCCTCTGCCGGCACCCTCTGCCGGCATCCTCCGCCCAGCATCCTCCGCCGGCACCCTCTGCCAGCGTCCTCCGCCCGGCACCCTCCGCCTGTGTTCGCCGCCTTCACCGCGGCATCCGCGTCTCGCCGGTGGTTCGCTCGCCGGCATCCGCGTCTCGCGCCCCACTCACGCGCCCCGCGCTCGCGCGCTACTCACGCGCTTCACTCTGGGGGCCGACACGCCAGCCGTAGGGCGCTTCGGCGCACAGCGTCCTGCATGTGGCGTGTCGGCCCCCGTTCTGGAACGCCCCGTTCTGGAACGCCCCCGTTCTGGAACGCCCCCGTTCTGGAACGCCACCGTCCTGGAACGCCACCGTCCTGGAACGCCCCCGTCCTGGAACGCCCCCGTCCTGGAAACCGTCCCCGGGAACGCCGAAGGGGGCGGATGCCGCAGCATCCGCCCCCTCCTGTGTTCTTCGTGCTTACGCGGTGCGGTAGCGACGCAGGAACATCAGCGACAGTCCTCCGAGGAGGAGGAACAGCGCGCCGCCGATCGGAAGCCACGGCACGTCGAGACCCGTCGTCGCCAGCTCCGTCACGGTGACGACGACCTCAGCAGTCGTGCGCGTGCCGTTGATGTCGGCGATCGAGTAGGTCACCGGCGTGGTGGTCCCGCGGAAGTCGGGGAGCGGCGTGAACTGCAGCTTCCCTTCGACGACGGTCCAGGTGCCCTCGCCGGGCACGACGATCGTGTCGACCAGGTTGCCGTCGGCATCCACCAGCTTCAGCGTGGTGGGGTCGAGCGGCACGTCGGTCGCACCCGAGTCGTTCGCCAGCACGTCGATGACGACCGAGGTGCCGGGCGTCGTCGTCGC
Source organism: Microbacterium sp. ZW T5_45 (assembly GCF_044987415.1). NCBI lineage: Bacteria > Bacillati > Actinomycetota > Actinomycetes > Micrococcales > Microbacteriaceae > Microbacterium > Microbacterium sp. ZW T5_45. The sequence goes on from NZ_JBJDRJ010000015.1 coordinate 64,610, forward strand.
CGAGTCGTCACGGGCCACCGGGTCGACACCCAGGACCGTGATCGTCAGCGTCGCTGTTCCGGTGTTGCCGAGCGAGTCGGTCACGGCGTAGACGACCGAGGTCGCGCCTCCTCGGAACTGCGGCTCCGGCGTGAACGTGACCTCACCCGTCTCCGGGTCGATCGTGTACACGCCCTCGCCGGGAACGGTGAGCTTCTTGCCGTCGTCGCTCACGGTGCCGACGGTCTGACCGTCGACGGGGAACACGACCGAGGTCGGGTCGAGCTCGCCGCGCTCACCGTCGGCGTCGAGGCCGGCGGTGTCGTTGCCGAGCACGTTCACCGTGACCGGCGTGTTCTGCGGCGTGCGGTCCACGTCGTTCTCGAGCACCGGACCCGGCTGAACAGTGACGGTGAGCGTCGCGGTCGCGGCCGTGCCGTTGGCGTCGAGGATCGTGTACGTCACCGGAGCGGTGGCGCCGCTGAAGCCGTCGGCGGGGGTGAAGGTCACCGTGCCGTCGTCGTTCAGCGTGAACGTGCCCTGACCGACGATCTCGATCGTCTTGCCCTCGTCGCGGATCTCGACCTCGACTCCGGCCGGAGCGTTCGCCTCGTCGAAGTACGCGGACTCGATCACGAGCGGCACGGCCGGGTCGCCGGCGGTGTCGTCGTCAGCGAAGTCGAACGTGACGGGCGTCGCGAACGGCGTCGTGGCGCTGTCGTCCACCGCGGTCGGGATGACCGGGGTGACCGTGATCGTGATCGTCGAGGACGCGGAGTTGCCGTTCTCGTCGGTCACGGCGTAGGTCACCGGCGTCGCGGTCCCGGTGAAGGTCGGCTCCGGCTGGAACGTCACCTCGCCGTTCTCCGCGATCGTGTACTCGCCCTGGCCGGGAACGGTCAGCGTCTTGCCGTCGTCCGACACGGTCGCGCCGTCCGGCTGGTCGGTGGTCGGGAAGACGACGGATGCCGCGTCCCACTCGCCGTCCGAGTCGTCGGCGTTGCGCGACGGGGTGTCGTTCTCCAGCGGGGAGACCGTGACGGCGATGCCCTGCAGGGTCGTGTCGCTGTCCGCGGCGGCCGTCGGTCCGGGGCGGACCGTGACCTGCACCTTGGCCTCGCGCTGCGTGCCGTTCTCATCCTCGATGCGATAGACCACCTGCGTGGTCGTGCCGCTCCAGTCCGTCTCGGGGGTGAACACGGCCACGCCCTTGTCGTTCAGGACGTAGGTGCCCTGACCGGGGATGGTCAGCGTCTTGCCGTCCTCCGACACCGTCACGCCCTCCGGCTGCCCCTCGGAGGGGAAGACGGTGCGCGAGGGCACCAGCGGGACGATCTCGTCGCCGGCTGCATCGTTGCCGAGCAGGTCGAGCTCGACGGGAGTGTTGAACACGGTGTTCGCGCTGTCGTCCACCGCGACCGGGGTGACCGGGGTCACCGTGATCGTGACGGTCGACGAGACCGTGGCGCCGTTCGTGTCCGTCACCGCGTAGGTGACGGGCGTCGCGGTGCCCGTGAAGGTCGGCACGGGAGTGAACGTCACGACACCGGTGGCGGGGTCGACCGTGTAGGAGCCCTGGCCCTCGATGACGATCGTGCGACCGTCCTCGCTGATCACGGCACCATCCGGCTGGTTGTCGGCGGTGAAGACGACGGATGCCGGCAGCAGCTCGCCCGTGTCGCATCCCTCGGTCTGACCCTCTTCGCACGGGGTGCCCAGGTCGCTCGCCGCGTCGTTCTCGAGGATCGACACGTCGACCGGCTGGCCCTGCTTCGTGGTCTCGGCATCCGGAGCAGCCAGGGCTCCGCCGCCGACCACGACGACGATCTCGCCGGTGGCGGGGGTGCCGTTCTCGTCGCGGACCTCGTACTCGACCGGAGGGGTCGTGCCCTCGAAGTCGTCGGCCGGGTCGAAGGTGATCTTCCCGTCCTCGTCGATGGTCCAGGTTCCCTCTGGCGTCTCCAGCTTCTTGCCGTCGTCGGTCGCGTCGGGAGACGTGAAGACGACTGTGCCGGGGTCGAGCGGAGCCGAGTCGGCGCCGGGGCGGTCGTTCTCGAGCGGGTCGATGACGACCGGCGTCTGACCGGGGGTCTTCGCCGCGTCGTCGGTGGCGACGGGTGTGATCGGCGTGACGGTGATCGTGATCGTCGACGACGCGGTGTTGCCCGCCTGGTCGGTGACCTCGTATGTGACGGCCGTCGCGATGCCGGTGAACTGCGCCTCCGGGTCGAACGTGACCTCGCCGGTGGCGGGGTCGAAGGTGTAGACGCCCTCGCCCGGAACCGTGAGCTCACGACCGTTCGACGAGACCTCGCTGCCCGCGGGGAGCGTCGGGGTCACGACGAAGGTCACCGAGTCGTTGTCGAAGGAGCCGGCGGTGCCGTCGGCCTTGAGGCCTGCGGTGTCGTTGCCGAGGATCGGGAACGTGACGTCGACGTTCTGCGGCGTCGTGTCGCTGTCCGGAGCGGCCGTGGGACCGGGGCGGACGGTGACAGTGACCGTGGAGGTCGCGGTCTGGCCGTTCTCGTCGGTGATCTGGTACTCGACGGCGGGGGTGGTGCCGCTGTACTCGTCGGCCGGGTCGAAGGTGATCTTCCCGTCCTCGTCGATCGTCCAGGTGCCCTCGTCGGTGACGAGCGTCTTGCCGTCGTCGGTCGCTGCCGGGTCGGTGAAGACGGTCTTCGTCGGGTCGATGGAGCCGCCGGGGCCGGCGGTGTCGTTGTCGATCACGTCGACGGTCACCGGAGTCGCGTACGGGGTGTTCGCGGTGTCCGGTGCCGCGATGGGCGTGACCTCGTTCACGGTGATCGTGATGGTCGAGCCTGCCGTGTTGCCGTTCGCGTCGGTGAACTCGTACGAGACGGGGGTGGCGACACCGAAGAACGTGTCCTCCGGCATGAACGTCGTCACGCCGGTCTCCTCGTCGATCGTGTAGACGCCCTCACCGGGAACCGTGAGGGTGCGGCCGTCGGTGCTGATCTCCGCGTTCGCCGGCTGGCCGGTCGCGGGGAACGTCACGGTGGACGGATCGATCGCCGTGACGGTGCCGTCGACGTTCTGGCCGCCGTTGTCACCGTTCAGGGGAGTGACGTCGACCGGGGTGCCCTGAGGCGTCGTCGCGGTCTCCGGCGTCGCCGTGGGACCGGGGCGGACCGTCACGGTGACCGTGGAGGTCGCGGTCTGGCCGTTCTCGTCGGTGATCTGATACTCGACGGCGGGGGTGGTGCCGCTGTAGCCGTCGTTCGGGGTGAAGGTGACCTCACCGTCCTCGTCGATCGTCCAGGTGCCCTCGTCGGTGACGAGCGTCTTGCCGTCATCTGTCGCTGCCGGGTCGATGAAGACGGTCTTCGTCGGGTCAATGGAGCCGCCGGGGCCGGCGGTGTCGTTGTCGATCACGTCGACGGTCACCGGGGTGCCGTACGGGGTGGTCGTGCTGTCGGGCGCAGCGCTGGGCGTGACTTCGGTGACCGTGATCGTGATCGTCGAGGAGGCCTTCTGACCGTTGCCGTCGGTGAACTCGTAGGTGACCGGGGTCGCCGGGCCGAAGAACGTGTCCTCGGGGGTGAAGGTGGTCACTCCCGTCGTCGGGTCGATCGTGTAGACGCCCTCACCGGGAACCGTGAGGGTGCGGCCCTCATCGGTGACCGCGGATCCTGCCGGCTGGTCGACGTTGGGGAAGACCACGGTGCTCGGGTCGATCGTGCCGGCGGAGCCGTCGGCGTTCTGACCGGCGATGTCACCGTTCAGTGGCGTGACGTCGACCGGGGTGCCCTGCGCCGTCGATGCGGTCTCGGGCGTCGCGGTCGGGCCCGGACGAACGGTCACGGTCACGGTGGACGTGGCGGTGAGGCCGCGGTCGTCGGACACCTGGTACGGGACCGCGGGAGTGGTGCCCGTGTAGCCGTCGGCCGGGACGAAGGTGATCGTGCCGTCGAGGTTCGCGGTGAACGTACCCTCGGCGGTGACGAGCGTCTTGCTGTTGTTCGCGGTGAAGACGACCGAGGTCAGGTCGAGCGCACGACCGGTGCCTGCGGTGTCGTTCGTCGCGCCCGCGAGCGTGGCGGTGCCGCCGTAGATGACCTCGTCCGTGTCGGGCGTGGCCGCCGGGGCGACCAGACGGTTCTCGAAGGTGCAGGTGATCGAGGCTCCATCGGTGCCCGTGGGAACCGTGAACTTCGCCGTGTTGCCGGTGCCCGAGGCGATGACGTTGCCCTCGGTGTCCTTGCACACCCAAGTGGTGTCGTAGTTGTCGGGGTTGCCCGAGGGCCACTTCTGCTCGACCGTGTACTCCTCGCCGGGGAGGACGACTCCCGGAGGCGTGGTGGTCGTGCCGTCGGGGTTCGGGGTGCCCGTGGGGAAGTCCGGGCCGGTGCCCGGGTCGCCGTAGGAGCCGCCGCCGACGACGACCTCGGTCTTGTCGCCGGGCTGGTCCTTGCCGTCGGGGAACTCGGTCTCGACCGTCGTGGTCGACGGGTTGGCGCAGGTGGCGAGGTCAGTGGATCCCGCCAGGGTGACAGCCGTGAAGGTGGTCACGGGGGCACCTGTGATCGGGTTCGCCTTGCGGAGCGTGGTACCGCCGCCCAGGTAGAGGTACCCGTCGGAGGCGAAGGCGATGCCGTTGGCGTCGACGCCGCTGAGCGTGCCCGTCGCGATCTCCTGCGACGTCAGGGCTGCGCCGGTGGTCGTGCCGTTGGGGGTCGTCGGGAGGTCGGCGTTCACCACATACAGCTTGTAGGTGCTCAGGCTGTTGACGAGGTAGAGGCGTCCGGCCTTGTCGAAGGCGATGTCACCGTTGGCCCCGGGAGGCGTGGTGTTCATGCTCACCGTGGCGACGCGGCCGGCCGGGGCCTGCTGCGTCGCGGGGTTATAGACGTAGAGACTCAGCGTCGTTGCGCTCCCCGAGCCCGAGTATGAGCCGTAGTAGTACAGGCCCGTCTGGGGATTCACCGCGCCGACCGTGCCGTTGGTGACGCCGCTGGGCTTGGCATGGGCTGTCGTGGCGCCCGCGGCCGCGTTGTAATCCACGACGCTGGTGTTCGTGCCGAGGTAGGCGTCGAGACCTTCAGCGGCGATACCGAGCTGATTCGGGCTCGTCCCTGAGGACTGCGGAACGGTGAAGGCGGCGTTCGGCTGCACCGATCCGCCCGTGCCGGTAAGAGTGACCTCACGGACCGGGTGCGGATTCTGGCCGGTTCCCGCGGTCGTGTAGTAGATGGTGTTGATGCAGCTCAGCGGCGAAGCGGCGGATGCCGCCTGCGGTGCGGCGAGAACCGCGAGGCCCGACGCGACGAGCGCGGCGGCCGTGAGACCTGCAGAGAAGCGGGCTGTGCGCCGACGCCTCCCCTTCTTCTGGGCATGGTTGACGTCAGTAGTCAGCGACATGCACTCCCCTTGCATTCGTTGATGAGAAAGGGGCGCGACGAAAAATGGCTCCCCAGTGGTGAAAAAACTCTCCCCAGCGAAACACTAGTATGCAGGCGCATGGAAACGACAATCCGCGCAGATCTGTGACGACTTCCGCAGATGAACATTCGGTGCGAGTTCGGACGACCGTTCCGACATCGGACGCTGTCATGCGCAGCATCCGAGCATCGTGCATTCGTCCGATTCTGCGTCCCGTGAAGCGCGCAGAGAACGACGGAGGGGACGGATGCCGCAGCATCCGTCCCCTCCGTCGTGCAGGTGTCGTCAGTCGGTGCCGGAGTCGAAAGCCGCACCCTCGGATGCCGTGTCCACGGCATCCGCTAGGTTCTCGTCCGCTTCGGAGACCGAGCCCTCGACGGCCCCCGTGATCTCGGTCGACTCGCCGGCGGTCACACGGCCGACGAGCTCGCCCGTCGCGCCGCCGATGAGCCCCAGGCCCGCGTACTGTTCGAGACGCGAGCGCGAGTCGGCGATGTCGAGGTTGCGCATGGTGAGCTGGCCGATGCGGTCGACCGGGCCGAAAGCGGCGTCGCCGACGCGCTCCATGGAGAGCTTCTCGGGGCCGTAGGAGAGGTTGGGCGAGACGGTGTCGAGGATCGTCCAGTCGTCGCCGCGGCGCAGACGGATCGTGACGGTGCCCGAGATCGTGAGGCCGACCCAGCGCTGGATCGACTCGCGCAGCATGAGCGACTGCGGCTCGAGCCAGCGGCCCTCGTACATCAGGCGGCCGAGGCGGCGGCCCTGCTCGTGATAGGTCGCGAGGGTGTCCTCGTTGAGGATGCCGTTGACGAGGCGCTCGTACGCGATGAAGAGCAGCGCCATGGCCGGGGCCTCGTAGATGCCGCGCGACTTCGCTTCGATGATGCGGTTCTCGATCTGGTCGCTCATGCCGAGGCCGTGGCGTCCACCGATGCGGTTGGCCTCGTGGACCAGCTCGACCGGGTCGGTGAACTCGATGCCGTTGATGGCAACGGGGCGGCCGGCTTCGAAGGTCACCGTGACGTCTTCGGTCTCGATGGCGACCGACGGGTCCCAGAACTTCACGCCCATGATCGGGTCGACCGTCTCGAGCGAGACGTTCAGGTGCTCGAGCGTCTTCGCCTCGTGGGTCGCGCCCCAGATGTTCGCGTCGGTGGAGTACGCCTTCTCGGCGGAGTCGCGGTACGGGAAGCCGTGCTCGACGAGCCAGTCGCTCATCTCCTTGCGGCCGCCGAGCTCGGTGACGAAGTCGGCGTCCAGCCACGGCTTGTAGATGCGAAGACGAGGGTTGGCGAGCAGGCCGTAGCGGTAGAACCGCTCGATGTCGTTGCCCTTGTAGGTGGAGCCGTCGCCCCAGATGTCGACGCCGTCCTCCTTCATGGCGCGCACGAGCATCGTGCCCGTGACAGCGCGGCCGAGGGGGGTGGTGTTGAAGTAGGTCTTGCCACCCGAGCGGATGTGGAACGCGCCGCAGGCGAGGGCGACGAAGCCCTCTTCCACGAGCGCGGTCTTGGCGTCGACGAGGCGTGCGACCTCGGCGCCGTACTCGAGCGCGCGGCCGGGGATCGACTCGATGTCGTCCTCATCGGGCTGTCCGAGGTCGCCGGTGTAGGTGCAGGGCACCGCGCCCTTGTCGCGCATCCAGGCGACGGCGACGGAGGTGTCGAGTCCTCCGGAGAAGGCGATGCCGACGCGCTCGCCGACGGGCAGTGACTGGAGAACCTTGGACATGATTTCCAGTCTACCGGCGGCGTGTCGGCTGTTTCGGCGGGGCGGTCCTAGGCCGACACTGTCACGTGCTCCGGCTCATGCGCCGGCTCGTGCTCCGGCGACGCCGCGGCGTCCAGCGCCGCCCGCTGCGTCGCGGCGTACTGCCCGCCCCAGGTGGTGAGGGCGTCGACGAGGGGCAAGGATCCGCGCCCGAGGTCGCTGAGGCGGTACTCGACCTTCGGCGGCACCTGCCGGTACACCTCGCGTGTGATCAGTCCGTCGTCCTCGAGCTCGCGCAGCTGGCGGGTGAGCACGCGGGCTGTCGGCTCGTCGAGCAGGCGGCTGAGCTCGCCGAAACGGAGCACCTCGTGCTCGCCCAGCAGGCTCAGGATGCTGGGCTTCCACGCTCCGCCGAGCACGGCGATCGAGATCTCGGCGTCGCAGGCGTCGCCCCACTCGCGCACGATGCGTTCGGTCTTCTCCCTCATCGCCCCGCCTTCCGTCGACGGCCATGGTATCCGAATCGTCAGTATGTGACCATGGTGACCGTACTTGTCGGAATCGTACCCCTCCGACAGACTCGGATCGTGACTCTCCCCGTTCCCGTCGTCTCCGCTCACGTGCGCCCCGCGCGGCATCCCTGGCTGGCCATGGTCCCGCTGCTCCTCGGCATCCTCATCGGGGCTCTCGCGATCAGCAGCGTGTCGACCGCGCTCCCCGCGATCCGGGGCGACCTGACGCTGTCCGACAGCGGGGCGCTGTGGCTGGTCGACGTGTACTCGCTGTCGCTCGCGGCGACGCTCATCCTCGCCTCGCGCATCGGCGACACCTTCGGCCGCAAGCGCATCGTGCTGCTCGGCCTCGCGGGCTTCGCGGCGCTCAACCTCGTCGGCGGGCTGGCTCAGGACGGACTGCTGCTCATCGTGGTGCGTGCACTGCTCGGTGTCGCCGAGGCGTTCGTCGTGGCGGGTGTCGTCGCGACGATCGGCGCGCACTACCAGGCGCGCCAGCGCGTGCTCGCATACGGTCTCTGGACGGCGACCTTCGGCACCGGCAGCGCGCTCGGACCCGTGCTCGGCGGCGTCGTCACCGAGGGACCGGGATGGCGGTGGCTGCTGCTCGGCAGCGTCCCCCTCGCGGTGCTCGCCGGCATCCTCGCGGTCTGGCTCGTGCCCGATTCCCGCAGCTCGCGACCTGCGTCGTGGGACGTGCTCAGCATCCTGTCGTCGATCGTGGCGCTCGGAGCCCTCGTGTTCGCCCTGCACGAGGCGCTCGCGGCGCCGATCGCCGCTGCGGTCGCCGCCGTCGTCGCCATCGCGACCCTCGTGTACTTCATCCGGCGTCAGCGCGTGCTCCGCGAACCCCTCATCGACATGCGACTGTTCTCGGTGGCGGGGTTCAGCCCCGCGATCGTGCGCATCGTGGCGAGCAGCGGCGTGGCCGCGGCATCCGTCCTGCTCGTCAGCCTGCACCTGCAGGAGGTGCGCGCTCATACCGCGGCCGAGGCGGGGATCGCGATCCTTCCGCAGGCGGTCGCGATCGCGCTGGGCGGGGTCGTCGCCCCGCTGTTCCTGCGCTGGCTGACCTCGCCGACGTTGACCGTGATCGCGCTCGCCGTGCAGGGTGCGGGGCTCGCGTGGCTGGCGTCCGACCCCGACGTCGTGGCGATCCCGCTCGTGCTCGTCGGCGCCGGATTCGGCGTCGCCGCGACGCTGGCCGCCACCACCCTCTTCGACGTCACCACAGAAGACGACGCCGGGCAGGTCGGAGCCATCCAAGAAGTGAGCTTCTCGCTCGGCGGCGGGCTCGGCATCGCGGTGCTCGGCACGATCGCGACGATCGTCGGATCGGGCGGGTACGCCGTGGCGTTCCTCGTCGCCGCGGTCGGCGTGCTGGCGGCAGCACTGCTACCGCTGTGGCGGGGAGGCTCGACGGATGCTGCCACTGGCGCTCGCTGACCGCGACTGATGCTCACTGGCAGAGACCGAAAGAAGGGACACCATGTCGTCACGACCCGTCGCCCACTGGATCCATGCTCACCCGCAGGCGGACTCGTTCAACTCGCGACTCTTCCGTGAGGGCGTCGACGCGCTCTCCCGCGACTACGAGGTCGTGACCAGCGACCTGTACCGGCAGGGGTTCGACCCGGTGCTCGCCGCGCGCGACCTCGGCGATCCGCTCGGCCGGTCCGGCAACGTCGTCGACCTCATGGGCGAGGCATACGCTTCGGGTCGCCTGCCCGACGACGTGGTCGAGGAGCAGCGCAAGCTGAGCGCCGCGGATCTCGTCGTGCTGCAGTTCCCGCTCTGGTGGTACGGGCCACCGGCGATCCTCAAGGGGTGGTTCGACCGGGTGCTCACGAACGGGTTCGCGTACGGTCCGAACGACCCCGAGACGGGTCTTCCGCTCCGCTACGGCGAGGGCCTGCTCGCCGGGCGTCGCGCGCTCGTGATCGTCACCGCGGGCGAGGACGACCGCTCGATCGGCACTCGAGGCATCAGTGGCGACATCGACCAGCTACTGTTCCCGCTCACCCACGGCACGCTCTGGTACACCGGCATCGAGCCGCTCGATCTGCACGTGGTGCACGATGCCGACGGGCTGGACGCAGGCGGCGTCGAGCGCGAGACCGCACGGTTGCTCGCGCGGCTGGACGGCGTCGCGGCGGAGGTGCCGAGTCGGCCGTACCGGCGGCTGAAGGACGGCGACTATCGCGGGACGCGGGCGCTCCGGGCAGATCTTCTGCCAGGGAGGACCGATCTCGACATCCATCGCGTCGGCTGACCTCGACATCCACCGCGTCGGCTGAGGCGCGGGCCTCCGCCCCGCCATCCGGCGGTGGGTGTGGCGCGGATCCGCCGCACCCGGCGGGTTACGCTCGAGCGCACTGGACGAGACGCTGGTCCTGCCGCCGTGTGGCGGCAGTGGACAAAGGAGTTCCCGTGACCGACACGCTGATCCGCCCGCCGTTCGACCCCGAGCTCGAGGCGGCGTTGGCCCTCGTAGGCGATGCGATCCCTCCGACGATCACGCCGGAGATGATCCCCCTCATGCGCTCCGCGGCGATGCTGCCCGGCCCGAGCCCGCAGGAGGCGCTCGACGCGCGGGGGTTCGTGTACCGCGACGTGACGATTCCCGGCCACCGTGGAGACGAGATCGTCGTGACCGTGGTGCACAAGGAGGGGCGCACGGGTACCGGTGCGGGCTTCTTCCACACGCACGGCGGCGGCATGATCATCGGCAACCGGTGGCTCGGTGTGGAGGGTTTCCTCGACTGGGCGGAGCGGTTCAACGGCGTGATCGTGACGGTCGAGTACCGCCTGGCACCCGAGTTCCCCGACCCGTATCCCGTCGAGGACTGCTACGCGGGTCTGGTGTGGATGGCGGAGCATGCCGAAGAGCTGGGCGTGGACCTCGATCGCCTGCTCATCGGCGGCGCGAGCGCGGGTGGCGGCCTCGCCGCGGGAACGACCCTGCTGGCTCGCGACAGGAAGGGTCCGGCGCTGGTCGGTCAGCTGCTCATCTATCCCATGCTCGACGACCGCGACGAGACCGTGTCGACCAGGCAGATCGATGGCGAAGGCGTGTGGGACCGCGGATCGAACGTCACGGGCTGGAGCGCACTGCTCGGTGACCGCCGCGGCACGGACGACGTGTCGGTCTACGCGGCGCCGGCGCGCAACACCGACTTCACGAACCTGCCGCCCGCGTTCATCGACGCCGGCAGCGCCGAGGTGTTCCGCGACGAGGACGTCGCGTACGCGACGAAGCTGTGGGAGGCGGGTGTCCAGGCCGAACTGCACGTGTTCGCGGGCGGCTTCCACGGGTTCGACAGCTTCGCGCCGCACGCCGCGGTGTCGCAGGCGATGCTCGCGGCGCGCGACAGCTGGGTGAACCGCCTCCTCGGCGCCTGAGACCTGCTCACCAGCTGGGACCGGGGCGCCTGGCTTCCCGCTCGGATGCGCCCGGGCCGGCGCTTCTCGCCGAACCCGCGTTCGGATGCCGGGGCCCGCGCCACCGGCATCCGAACGGCCGTCCCCAGGTGGGAGCGGCGTAGGGTGGAATCCCCGCGCGATGGAGCCCGATATGCAAGACCTGCTGGGGCGGCTCACCGCCCTCGACCCCGACGCGAGCGAGACCCTCAAGGTAGTCTCCTACTTCGATGCGCTGGTCGCTCGCTCGGTGGGCGTCGAGAGCATGCTGCGCGGAGCCGCGGTCCTCAGCGGCACGACGGTCGGACACCGTGACGGGCGGCAGGTCGTGCGCTGCGTGCAGACGGCGTGCGCATCGACCCGGGACCTGTCGACGATGCGTGGCCGCTCAGAGAGAGCGGACCGGATGCTGTGGCGTGGATCGAGCGCGACGGGGATCCTCACAGCAACGATGCGATGATCCTCGAACGCCTCTGCCTCTCGCTCGGGATCGTCAGGGCGAGGCGGACGATCGGCCAGGAGAGCGCCGTCGAGCTGGCGATCAGCTCCTATGCGAGCGCGGACGAGCGAGGCGGTGCGGCGAGCCGATTGCGCCTCGACGGTGGAGCGATGAGAGTCGTCGCGTCCCCGCCCGATCCGGCGCCGCTGCCGCAGCATCCGTCGGCCATCGTCGCCACTCGGCATGGTCTGAATCGCGCCACGATCGTGCGTGCCGAGGTCGACCCCGCGACGGCGTGGCGCGAGGGCGGTGCACCGCGTCTCGGCGTCGGACTCGTCGCGGCGGGAGACGGCCTGCCGGCGTCGTGGACGGCAGCGCTCGTTGCGGTTCGCCTGACGACGGACGATGAGCCGGTGATCGACGCAGCGAGCCTGGGCGCGGCCCTGCTGGTCGCGGAGGCGGCGGAGTCGGGCGGAGGGCATCCGGATGCGGCGGCGCTGGCCCGCCTCGACTCCCGGAGCGTGGAACTGCTGGATGCGGTGGCCGACGAGCGGAGCGTTCGTGCGGCGTCGGTCCGCCTCGGCAGGCACCATTCGAGTGTTCAGGAGCGGCTCACCGCCCTCATCGGCGTGCTCGGTTACGACCCGAGGACGCCGCGGGGGCATACTCGGTACGCCTTGGCGCGGATGCTCCTCACTCTCGGCGGCTGAGGGCTGTCGTCGAGGGAGTGTTCGGTGGTGGGTCTTGTCGCGTGTTCGGGGTCTCGCTCGTTCGGGAAGAGATCTCGCGTTCGGGAGGAGACGTCGCGTTCGGGCGGAGGAATCGGGTGGGTTTCTCCTCCCGATCGTGTGTTCTCCTCCCGTGTGTGTTCTCCTCTCGTGTACCTGTGTGTCGCTCAGCGGGGGCGTCGCGCTCTATCCCGGTATTTCGGTTTTGGATGTTGATCTGGGGATTCTCGGGACGGGAATGTCGGTGGCCCGGTGTTCACTAGGGGTATGAACCCGATCACGGATGCTGCTCTCGGCAAGGCTGTTGATGGCCTGCGTGAGGTGCTGTCCGGGGATGTTCTGGCGGGGCTGTCGGATGAGGACCGCGCGGTCGTGTTGCGGCGGTTGGGGGAGATCGGCCGGTTGACGGATGCGGTGACGGTCGAGGCCGTCGCGTGTGCGGATGTGGAGTTCGGGCACCGGTTCGGATGCGCGGGGATGAATGAGTTGTTGCAGCGGGCGTTGTTGACGGATGCCGCGGCAGCGGGGAAGACGATCCGGGTCGCGGCCGCAGTGCGGCGGGATCTGAGCTTGTCGTCGGGGGATCGTCTTCCGGCGAAGTGGCCGCTGCTGCGGGAGGTGCTGTTGGACGGGGTGATCGGGGTGGCGGGGTTTCTCGCGGCGATCGGCCCGTTGGAGGCGATCCAGGACAGGTTGCGTCCGGAGGACCGGTTGGCGGCGGATGAGCTGTTGGCGGGGTTCGCACGCGGGCACCGGGACGCTGGGGATACGGACGTGGATGCTGACGGCGAGACCGGTGGCGACGGTGGTGCGGGTGCCGAAAGGGACGGCAGCGATCGAGACGGCGCTGATGCGGCGTCGGCGGCGTCGGATGGCGCGGGGCGGGGTGTTCGTCAGGGTCCGCCGGCGACGCCGGGGGAGTTGCGCAACGCTGCCCAGTATCTCGCGGCGGTGTTGGACCCGGATGGGGCGGAGCCGAAGGACAGGGATGCGTCGTCGCGGCGGTTCGTGAGGATCGGGGCCGCGAAGAACGGCCTCCACTCCATCACCGGGAACCTGCTGCCGGAGGTCGCCGCACAGTTGCAGTTGATCTTCGACGCGTACAACAACCCGAAAGTCGGCGGCGCGCCCGTGCCCGCTGGTGTGCACTTCGCGCCGTCCGACGGGGGATGCATCGAGGGGGAAACCGCGATCGGGAACGCCGGACGTGAGGATTCCACCGGCGGCGAGGCTGCCTGCGACGGGGCCGCGTGCGGCGAGGCCGCGTGTGACGGGGCGGTCTGCGACGGGTGCCGCTCGTGCGCCGGTCCGATGCCGGACGCAGCCCGGATGGATAACCGTGATGCGGGGATGAAGCGACATGACGCTCTCGCTGCCGCGCTGGGAATCGCGGCCCGGCATGAGGACACCCCGTCTCTGGGTGGGGCGTCGCCGACGCTCGTGGTGCACGTGAACGTGTCGGACCTGGCGACAGGTTCCGGGTGGGCGCGGATCCCGGGTGCTCCGGGAACGGACAACGGGTCCCTCGCCCACGTCCCGGTCTCTGTTGCGACGCACACCGCCTGCACCGGGGCGATCCAGCGGGTGCTGATGGATGAGGGTCGGATCGTGGGAATCAGTGTCACCGACCGGATCTTCACGGTCCACCAACGCCGGGCGATCATCCTCCGGGATAAGGAGTGTCTGATCCCGGGGTGTCATGTGCCGGCGTCGTGGTGCGAGATCCACCATGTGACCGAGCATGCTCGGGGTGGGCCGACGCATACGGACAACGGGGTCCCGTTGTGCTGGTGGCATCACCGGTCGTTGGACACGTCGGGGTGGGAGATCCGCATGAACCATGGGGTGCCCGAGATCCGGGGTCCGGGCTGGTGGGACCCCGCCCGCAGATGGCGCACCCCACGACCCATCCTCCAACCCACCGAACCGGCAGCACATGCCGCCAGTACTGCACGAGCGGGCTGACATCGACACGCTCCACGGTGACCGTCTCCGAGACCCTGAGTCTCGGTATCGATCTGGGCCTGGGCCTGGGCCTGGGCCTGGGCCTGGGCCTGGGCCTGGGCCTGGGACTGGGACTGGGCCTGGGACTGGGACTGTGGGACTGGGCCCTCGAGGTGCGTCCTTCGGATACTCGCTCTCCGAGCGCTGCACCTGGCCCGCGACCTGCAGAGGACCCGCGAATCGCACAGGACCCGCGAATCGCAGAGCACCCGCGACCCGCACACGACCCGCGAATCGCAACAGCCCTCAGTAGTAGCCCGGGTACTCCTCGAGCTTCTTCTCGTACGCCTCGCGATCGTCGTCGCTCAGCACCGCGTTCGCCATCACGAACAGCTGCAGACCTTCGAGCGGCTCGCCGGTCCGCGCGCTCTGCGCCTCGCGCGCGGTGCGCTCGCTCCCCGTCGGATCCTGCGACAGATCGGTCATCGTCGCATAGAAGCGCATCGGACCGTCATAGGCGGAGGTGACCGACTCCCACGAGTGCTGCGTGCGCGGATCCTCGCTGCCGTAGAGCTTCGCGATCGTCGCCGGATCCATGTTCGAGCCGACCGGATCATTGAACGAATAGAGGCTGTACATGCCGTGCTCCACGACGATGCTGTCGATGAGATCCAGCACCTCGAGCTTGCGGTCATAGTCCTGGATCGGCTCGGTCGTCGCCCACGCCGCGGTGCGGTACTCGTAGAGCATCGACTCCCCGCCGTAGCCGTTGCGCTCCGGACGCAGGTCGTCCTCGCCGACCTCGACCCACTCGTAGCCGTACGTCGCGGTCAGCTCCTCGCGGATCTCGGCGAACAGCGCATCGGCATCCGCCCTGATGTCCTCGACCGACGGCTGGTACAGAGCGGTCTGCGGATCCTCGCCCTTGATGCCGGGGTACGCCTCCTCGTGCTTCTGCTCGTCGCTCTTCATGCCGTCGTAGGTGCCGGTCGCCGACGACTGCAGCGCAGCGATGCCGCCGACCGTGGCGACGTTGAACAGCACGGCGATCACGAGCGCGATGCCGCCCAGCATCCGTCCCCGTGGCGACACCATCGCCGCGACGATGACCGCGACGACGACCAGCTGCAACGCCAGCATCGTGACGCCGTACAACACGTCGGTGCCGCCGACCATCATCGTGATCAGCAGCACCAGCACGAACAGGATCGAGACGCCCAGCGCCACCCGACTGAGGATCGACGACGACGGGCGCTCGTCCTCGGGCGCGGATGCCGTGAGCGGGAGGAAGTCCCGAGCGACGGGCTGCGGGGCGACGGGTGCCCCCTGCTGCCGACGTGCGTTGCGATAGCCGCCGGGCGGCGGCACGGGCGGCGCGCCCTCGGTGCCGGCGATGTACCGCTGGCGCTGCTTCTCCCTGTCCATCACCATGGCTTGTCCGTTCCCGAGCCGCCCGGCTGATCGCCGTCGTTCTGCTGATCGCGCTCCTGCGTACCCTGCTCCAGCTTGTCCTTCAGGTCGTCGAGCTTCTCCTCCGAGGGCTGCGGATCCTGCTCCTGCGGATCCTCCTGCTGCTCCTCAGGATCCTGCGGTTGCTGCGACTGCTCCTGCTGCTTCTGCTTGAGCCGGTCCTCGGTGCCGTCCTGCGTGTCCTCCATGTCGCGCTCGGAGTCGGAGGACTGTTCCTGCGCCTGATCGCTGCTGCACTCCTCCGGGGTCTCCGTCGTGATCGTCAGCGCCTCGCCGTAGAACTCGGCCGCCGCCGCAGCGTCGCCGTCGGCGCTCGCGGCATCGCCCTGCCGCTCGATCACGAGCGCGAGGTTGACGCGCACCGTGCAGACCTCGAGACCGTGCGCGAGATCGAGCGCCTCCTCGAGCTTCGCCCTCGCCTCGGGCAGACGCTCGGAACCGGCCAGCGCGGTGCCCACGTTGAACGGCGCCTTGTACGGCTCGAACACGTTCAGGAACTCCTGCCCACGCGCCGAGGACTCCGCACCGGCGTAGTCGTCGACGACGTACGCGCTGATCGACTGATGCGCGAACGCGTACATGCTCAGCAGCTTGCCGACGAACAGCAGCGCTGCGAGCGTGAGCGGCAGAGTGCCGATCGCGACCCACCGACGGATGCGGCGGCGGCGACGATTCGAGGCGAGCAGAGCGGATGCTGCAGCCTGAGTGTCGGTCATGAGGCACCGCCTTCGGTCGTTGAGCGAGGAGCGGAGCGACGAGACGAAACGTCGTCGGTCATGAGGCACCGCCTTCGGTCGTTGAGCGAGGAGCGGAGCGACGAGACGAAACGTCTTCGGTCGAGGAGGGTTGCGGGGCCGGGCGTTTCGTCTCGCTACGCTCGCTCAACGACCGGGGCTCGGTCGAGGGCCGGGGCTCGCTCAACGATCGGGGCTCGCTCAACGATCGGGGCTCGCTCACCGACCGGGGAGCCCTGAGCAGCCGCAGTCGCGCCACCAGCATGGTCGCCCTGGCGAGCTCGACCCCCAGCAGCACCGCCACGACCAGCGCGGCGATCCAGTACAGCTCGGTCGCATTGCCGACCTCGCCCGACTCCGAGAACGATGTGGTGGTCGACGGAGCATCGGGCAGGGTGATCTCGGCATCCGCTGTGCGGTGCTGGTACTCGACGCCGAGCTCATCGGCGATCGCCTGCAGGTTCGTCTCGTCGATCACCGACAGCGCGTTCCCGCCCTGGTACTGGATGTACCCGGCATCCGACCCGTCCACCGCACCGGTGGTGAGCTTCATCGGGCCGCCCTCGGCGGTGCCGTAGCCGAGCACCGCCCCGGCATCCGTCAGGTCCGCACTGCTGTCGAACGACTCGGGCGTGCTGCCGTCGGTCTGCTCGCCGTCACCGAAGTAGAACACCATCCGGGCGCGGTCGGGCGACGCCTCGGCCGCCGACGAGAGGGTCTCCTCGAGCAGCGAGCTCGCGATCCCGACCGAACTGCCGCGCGACTGGCTGGTGACCTCGGGCCGCAGCACGTCGAGTGACGACACCAGTGCCGTGGTGTCGGTGGTCAGCGGCATCCGCAGGTCGGCGGATGCCGCGAACGTGATCAGTGCGAAGCGCGCTCCCGGGTACTCGTCGACGATCGATCGCACGTCGGCGCGCACCCCGTCGAGACGGGGTTCGTCGCCGTCCCAGTCCTCGGCGACGATGCTCGCGGTGGTGTCGACGACCAGCACGATGTCGGTGTCGGTCGCGAGGGTCTCGGTGGTCCCACCGGGGATGCCTGGCCGCAGCAGCATCACGAAGCAGGCGAGCAGCATGACCAGACGCATCGCCCACAGTCCGCGATGCGTCGCGACGCTGCCGGACGCCGGCCTGCGCACCATCGCCATCACGGCGACGACCGCGACCGGGACGAAGAACAGCAGCAGCAGGAACACGTTGAGCACGGGCTGGAAGATCACAGTCGCACCCTCCAGGCCACGAGCACGAACCCGAGCGCCACGATCATCAGCACGACGATCCACAGGTTCGGACTGTCGCTCCAGACGACCTGGGCCTGTCCCTTGAGCTCCGCGGCCTCCTGCTCCTGCACCTGGGTGACGATGTCCTCGACGGTCGTCGTGTCACGCAGGCCGTAAGCACGACCGCCGGTCGCGGTGGCCGCCTTCTCGAGCTCCGCGCTGACCGCCTCGTCCTTGCCCTCCACGGGATTCAGCGTGAACACGCGCACGCCGTTGGCCTTGGCATAGGCGGCGGCCTCATCGAGCGTCACGATCGAGGCGCCGTTGATCTCGTTGTCGGTCGCGAGGATCACCGAGCGCGAGCGCTCGTCGTCGGGGTGGTCGAAGGCCATCGAGCAGGCCGCGAGCCCATCGCCGATGAGCGAGGCGCCGTCGCCGTTGAGCGTGCCGACCCAGTGCTCCGGAACCGCATCGAGATAGTCGAAGCTCTCGCGGATGCTCTGCAGATGGCCCTTCACGAACTCGTAGTCGTCGGTGAGGGGGAAGATCTGCACAGGAGAGCTGTTGAAGATCGTCAGCCCGATGCGCTCGCCCTTGAAACCGTCGAGCAGCTCCTCGAACACGGTCAGCACCTCGACGTCGACCTCGCTCATCGAACCCGACACGTCGAGGCAGAGCATGATGTCGCGACTCGTGTTGACGGGCTGGATAGTCTGCGCGGTCTGCGGTCGGGCGGCCACCACGCCGGCCGCGATCACCGCGACGGCGCCCAATGCGAGGATGCCGGTGAGCCCCAGCACCCGCCGACGCAGTGCGGAGCGGAAGCTCGGCAGCGCCCGGAGACGCTCGGCGCGCGCGACGCGCGCCCGTTCGCCGGCATCCGTCCGCGCCCGTGAGCGCAGGCCGAGGACGAGTCCGATCGCGGCGGCGACGACGACCACGCCGCCGGAGACGAGGATCATCCACCACATCGCTAGTGCCATGTGCGCACCACCGTCCTCGCGGCCTCGGCGCCCGCGGCCGGGTCGATCGGGGGTCCGGGGCGGAAGATGCTCGGGTAGTAGTGGCGGCCCATCGCATCGATGAGCGCTGGGTGCACGCCGCGAGCGACGAGGTCGTCGAGGGCGAGCACCGGCGCCTCGATGCCGCTGTATTCGTTGACGAAGGTGCGCACGACGCGACTGAGTTCGAGGTTCGCGTTGCGCGCCGACAGCCGGCGTTCGCGATAGTCGGTCTCGATGAGCTGGATGCGTTCGAGGTACTCCACGCGCAGCTGCGACAGCACGTCCATGGTGAGCACCTGCGGACCTGCCTGGTCGGTCTCGAACGAGGTCTTCCCGCGGCGCGGTCGCGTGAGCAGCACGAGAAGCCAGGCGCCCGCCACGAGCGCGAACAGCAGGCCGAACGCGAGCAGCAGCCACCAGCCGGAGTACTGGAACGGCGGGTAGAGCTCGTCAGAGCCGGGCATGAGACCTCCGGTTCAAGAGCTGCAGCAGCTGCGCGACCGCATCGTCCTGCCCCGTGAGCACCGCGTGGCTGATCTCCAGACTCCGCAGCGTCTCGGCCAGCCGAGCGGCATCCGCCTCGGACTGCGCCATCAGCTCGCGCACGATCTCGGCATCGCCCTGCACGAAGTCGGGCACGTCCCACATCGTGTCGACGTCGCTACGCACCGTGTTCGTCGTGTGATCGAGCACCACGTCGGCGTCGCGCACCGTGAGCCACAGCACATCGTGCTGCACGCGCAGCCGGCGCAGCATCCGCTCGGTGTCGTCGGTGATCGGCGCCTCGTCGGTGACGATCACGACGATCATGCGCCGCGAGATCGTGCGGGTGATGTACGAGAGCAGGGAGTCGCGGTCGCTGGGAGAGGTGCTGGCGTCGACCGCGTGATCGATCGTGCGCAGAGCGTGTTCGAGCGCCCCCTCGCTGCGGCCGGGAGCCAGACGACGGATGCCGTCGGCGTCGCCGTAGACGGTGGTGAAGTCGTCGCCGTGGCGCAGGGCCAGCACGCCGAGCACGCCGGCCGCGAGGATCGCGAGTTCCTTCTTCGAGCGCTCGTCGTGCGCGAGCGCGGTCATCGAGCGGCCGGTGTCGACGGCGAACATGATCGTGTGCATGCGCTGCGCGCGATGCCGCTTGACCAGCGGAGTGCCCTGGCGGGCGGTCGCCCTCCAGTCGATGTCGCGCACCTGATCGCCGTACTCGTACCTGCGCAGGTCCTCGAAGTCGAGGCTGCGCCCATGCAGCAGCGACGCGTACGCACCGTCGAGCGCGTGCAGCGACTTGCGCGACGAGTGGATGAAGAGTTTGCTCTTCACCTGGGTGATCAGGCTGGGCATCGTGTGCTCAGGGTGTGGGTACCGCGGCGAAGATCTGGTCGATGATCTCCTCGCTGCGGATGCCCTCGGCGTCGGCCTCGAACGTCAGCAGCACGCGGTGGCGCAGCACGAGGTGGCGCAGCGAGCGGATGTCCTCCGGCAGCACATGGGTGCGGCCGTTCAGCAGCGCGAGGGCGCGCGAGGCCTGCAGGAAGGCGATGCTCGCGCGAGGGCTCGCACCGTACTTGATGAAGCGCGCACGCTCATCGCCGATGTACGGGGCGGGGTTCCGGGTGACGTACGACAGCGAGACGATGTAGTTGCGGATCGCCGGATCGACGTAGATGCGCGAGGCCACATCCTGCAGCATCCGCACGTCGTCGAGCGTGACCGCGCTCGACACGTGGCGGTCGGGGTCGAGCACGCCGGAGTCGATGCGACCGAGGATCTCGAACTCCTCGGCCGGACTCGGGTACTCGACGATCTCCTTCAGCAGGAAGCGGTCCATCTGCGCCTCGGGGAGCTCGTAGGTGCCCTCCTGCTCGATGGGGTTCTGCGTCGCGATCACGAGGAACGGCTTCGGCAGGTGGTGGATCTCGCCGCCGATCGTGGTCTGGTGCTCCTGCATCGCCTCGAGCATGGCGCTCTGGGTCTTGGCGCTCGAGCGGTTGATCTCGTCGAGCAGCACGAAGTTCGCGTGCACCGGGCCGAGCACGGTGCGGAACGAGCCGGTCGCCGCGTCGTAGATCTGGTTGCCGGTGATGTCGCTGGGCAGCAGGTCGGGGGTGCACTGGATGCGCTTGAACGACGCCTTCACGGTGTCGGACAGGGTGCTCGCAGCCGTGGTCTTCGCGAGGCCCGGCACGCTCTCGAGCAGGATGTGCCCGCCCGCGATGAGCGCGATCAGCAGGCTCATGCGAAGGCGCTCCTGGCCGACCATCTTGGCCGAGTACGCGTCGGAGATGACCTTCAGGATGCCGCTGGCCCGGGCGATCTCGTCGGCCGACGGACCCTTCGATGAGGAGGGTGCGGGTGACGTGGATGAGGCGCTTGCTGCTGCCGGGGCGCTGCTGGCGGGGGCGGCGGATGCGGCGTTGGCTGAGGCGGCGGCGGATGCTGCGGCCCGCGTCGCCGGTGCCGGGGATGCCGGGGACGCCTGTGCGG
>NZ_JBJDRJ010000016.1:0-81158 GCF_044987415.1 Microbacterium sp. ZW T5_45
CGAGTGCCCCGTCCGACCGACGTCGCCGTCGTATCCCCCTCCTCATCGGAGCCGCCGTCGCCGTCGTGGCGATCGCAGTCGGCACGGGCGTCGTGGTGGCGAACGTGCTCGCGACCTCCGCGCCCACGACCGCCGACAACCCTGCCGGCACCGTTCCCTCCGAATCCGGCGCGACCGCCGCCGTCGAGGCTTATCTCGATGCGCTCGTCGCGGGCGATGCGACCACCGCCTTGGGTCTGCTGCCGGTCGCCGCGAACGGAGCATCCGAGGTGCTCCTAAACCCCGAGGTCTACGCACAGGCCGTGCATCCCGCGGGATACACGATCACGTCCGAGAACGCCCGAGCCGACTCGACGACGGTCTCCGCGAGCATCGACATCGACGGTTCCTCGCTCACCGTGGACTTCGTCGCCGCGCCGAACGCCGACGCAAGCGCCTGGTCTCTCGTCGAGGGTCCTGTCGCGGCGATCCGCGTCGGCGACGTGCGTCTGGTCCCGTCGATCAACTCGGTCCCGGTCGATCTGTCGGCGGTATCGCCAGGCAGTGCTCTTCCGGCGCTCCTCGGCAGATACGAGTTCGCCGCGCCCGTGGGGAACCAGCTCCTCACGTTCGGCGACGCGCAGACGGCGACGGCGAGCGCGGATTCCTCGTCCGGTGAAGCCGCGGTCGACTTCACCGGCACGTTGTCGTCCGCCGGCCGCACCGCGGCCATCGACGCCGTGCGCAGCCGCGTGGAGAGCTGCATGCTGTCGGATCAGTTCCGTCCGCGCGACTGCCCGAACGTGCTCGAGATGGAGGATCCTGGCACCTACGCCGTCACGGATCTGACCCGCTCCTGGCGCGAGACTCCCCAGTACGACGTCGTCGAGACGGCTCAGGGCGGCTATGCCGTGGTCGTCACCGGAGGCACGATGCGCATCGACTACGGCTGGCGCTATGCCGAGGGCGACCCGTGGACGCCGGATGACCTGGTGCTCACCGACGTGTTCGGCAGTTCCTCCGGCAGCGGCACGACAGTGCCGTTCACGATCGATGCGACGTCGTCGCTGAGCTTCGACTACAGCGCGCTCTGAGCGTCGCCGCCGCGTCCGGGCAGCGCTCAGCCGACGTTCTTGGCCCGCTGCTCCTTCGACCGCGCCACACTGGCCCGCAGCGCCTCCATGAGGTCGATGACCTCGCCGCCCGTGCCGGCGGCATCCGACTCGGTGAACGTCTCGGCCACATCGAACGTGTCGCCCGCTTCGATCTTCGCGTCGATGAGCGTACGCAGTTCCTTCTGGTACTCGTCGACGAAGGCGTCAGGGTCGAAGTCGGCGGAGTAGCTCTCCACGAGCGACGCCGACAGCTCGAGCTCCTTGTCGGAGATCGTGACCTCCTCCTGGAGAACGGGGAAGTCGGCCTCCCGCACCTCGTCGGACCACAGGAGCGTCTGCAGCACGAGCACATCCCCGCGCACGCGGAGCGCCGCGAGCCGCGTCTTCTGCCGCAGCGTGAAGCGCACGATCGCCGTGCGATCGGTCTGCTCCAGCGTCTTGCGCAGCAGCACATAGGCCTTCGGGGACTTCGAGTCGGGTTCGAGGTAGTACGGCTTGTCGAGGGTCAGCAGATCGACCTGCTCGGAGGGCACGAACTCGACGACATCGATCTCGCGGCTCTTCTCGGCGGGGAGCGCGGCGAGATCCTCCTTCGTCAGCACGACGGTCTGCTCGTCGTCGACATAGGCACGGTCGATGTCGGCGTAGGCCACGGTCTCGCCGCAGACCTCGCAGGTGCGCTGGTAGCGGATGCGACCACCGTCCTTCTCGTGCACCTGGTGCAACGGCACGTCGTGGTCCTCGGTCGCCGAATACACCTTGACGGGCACGTTCACGAGACCGAAGGTCAGCGCGCCCTTCCAGATCGTCCTCATGCCACCAGTAGACACCCGCACGCACTCCCCCGGCCAGACCCTTGACTACGCTGTCGTCATGATCGCGGACGGACAGATCGTGCAGGTGGGCGAGCGACGCCTTCGCGTGACGAACCTCGACAAGATCGTCTACCCCGAGACGGGCACGACCAAGGGCGAGATCTTCGCCTACTACTCGCAGATCGCCCCGCTGCTGCTGCCACTGCTCGATGGCCGCCCCGTGACCCGCAAGCGCTGGGTCGAGGGCGTCGGAACGACGTATGCTCCCGCCGATGCGTTCTTCACGAAACAGCTCGAACGCGGGGCGCCGGACTGGGTCCCCCGGCACGCTATCCGGCACTCCGACGGCCCGAAGGACTATCCCCTCGTAGATGAGGTCGCGACGCTCGTGTGGCTCGCCCAGCTCGCGGCGATCGAGCTGCACGTGCCGCAGTGGCGCTTCGGTCCTGACGGCCTCCCCGGGAATCCCGACCGTCTCGTGCTCGACCTCGACCCCGGACCGGGTGTCGAGCTCGCACAGTGCGCCCAGATCGCCCGCCTCGCACGTGGCATCCTCACCGGCATCGGACTGGATCCGATCCCCGTCACGAGCGGGAGCAAGGGCATCCACCTCTACGCCGCGCTGCCGGGCACACAGACCAGCGACGAGATCTCCGCCGTCGTCAAGGAGATCGCCCGGCTGATCGAGAACGACCATCCCGATCTCGCGACGAGCGTCATGGCGAAGGCACAGCGTACGGGGAAGGTCTTCCTCGACTGGAGCCAGAACAACGGCAAGAAGACGACCGTCTCGCCGTACTCGCTGCGCGGGCGGGCCCGCCCCTGGGTGGCGGCTCCCCGTACCTGGGACGAGCTCGACGACCCCGATCTTCGCCAGCTCGAGATGCACGAGGTGCTCGCCCGTGCGGCCGACGGCCTCGACCCCGCTGCGCCTCTTCACAGCAAGGCGGGCGGGCTCCTCGCACCGTACCTGGCCAAACGCGACGCCGAACGCACTCCGGAGCCGATGCCGCAGCGCATCGCCACCGGTGCGCCGGGCTCCGCCCGACGCTTCGTGATCCAGGAGCACCGCGCCCGTCGACTGCACTATGACCTGCGCATCGAGGACCGTGGCGTGCTCGTCAGCTGGGCGGTGCCCAAAGGCGTGCCCGACGCACCCGACCGCAACCATCTGGCGGTCATGACCGAGCCGCACCCGATGGAGTACCTCGATTTCGCGGGCGACATCCCCGAGGGCGAATACGGCGCGGGGCGCATGACCATCTGGGACACCGGCACCGTCGATCTCGAGAAGTGGCGCGACGACGAGGTGATCGGCACGTTCACCGGCCGCGACGACGGTCCTCTCGGCGCCGCACGGCTCGCGCTCATCCGCACCGACGGGCAGGGAGAGAAGTCGACCTGGCTGTTGCATCGGATGAAGGAGCCGGGCCGAGCGCGCCCGCATCGGACGAGACCCTCCGCCCCGCTCCCCGCGGATCCTGAGGCCACCCCGGCGGATTTCTCCCCGATGCTGGCCGAGAACGGCACACCAGCGCTCGCCCGCGCGCTCGGTGCGCGCCCCTGGGTCGAGGTCAAGTGGGACGGCATCCGTGCTCTCGGCACCTGGACCGACGGCCGCATGCGGCTGCATGCCCGCAGCGGTACGGACGTCACTGCCCGCTACCCCGAGCTCACGGCAGACGGAGCGCCGTCCCTCCCCGTCACCGACGCGGTGATCGACGGCGAGATCGTCGCCTTCGACGTCAAGGGACGGCCCAGCTTCACTCGCCTGCAGAACCGCATGCATCTGACGCGTGCCCGCGAGATCGAACGGGAGGTGGTGAGCACACCCATCCGCTATCTCGCATTCGATCTCCTGCGCCTCGACGGCCACGACCTGACGTCGATGCCCCTGCATCAGCGCCGGACACTGCTCGAGGACGTCGTCACCGGACTCGACGCACCGATCGCCGTGCCGCCGGTGTTCGACGACGTCGATGCGGCGCTCGACGCGAGTCGCGAGTTCGGGCTCGAAGGCGTCGTGGCGAAGGACGCCGATTCTCGCTACCGCCCCGGGCAGCGGTCGCCGTCCTGGCTCAAGCTCAAGCACACCCGCATGCAGGAGGCGGTGATCGTCGGCATCCGCCCCGGCAAAGGCGACAGAGCAGGCTCGATCGGGTCGCTCCTGCTGGCCGTTCCGTCCTCCGGTGGTGGTCTGCGCTACGTCGGCAGGGTCGGCACCGGGTTCACCGACCGGATGCTGCGCGATCTGCTCGCGACCCTCACGCCGTTGCGGATCACGGATGCTCCTCTCGAGGGCGTGCCGGCGGCGGATGCCTCGGACGCGCAGTGGGTGCGACCCGAACTCGTCGGCGAGGTGGAGTTCGCGAACTGGACGCCGGACGGCATCCTCCGGCACTCGCGCTGGCGGGGTCTACGCCCGGACAAGGCGCCGGACGAGGTGACGATCGATCCCGACGCTGTCTGACGACCGGACTCAGGCGTGGTGCGGTTCGCAGTCGCTCTGCTCGGCCGGTTCCAGTTGGAAGGTCGAGTGCTCGACGTCGAAGTGCTCGGCGAGGCAGGACTGCATCTTCGACAGCAGCGCGGCCGAACGTCCGTCCGCGAACAGCTCTGGCGCGACGGCGACGTGCGCCGTGAAGACGGGTGCCCCGCGGGTGAGCTGCCAGACGTGCACGTCGTGGACGCTCACGACGCCGTCGTAGCCGAGCAGGTGCGTGCGGATGTCGGCGACGGCCGTGCCCTTCGGGGCGGACTCCGCGAGCACCGAGAACACCTCGCGCAGCAGGGCGATCGCGCGGGGGATTATGAGCACGGCGATCATGAGCGAGGCGATCGCATCGGCCGGTATCCAGCCGGTGGTGACGATCACCACGGCGGCGACGATCACCATGGCCGAGCCGATCAGATCGCCCATCACCTCGAGATATGCACCGCGCACGTTGATGCTCGTCTGCTGCGCCCGGCTCAGCAGCCACATCGAGATCGCGTTCGCGATGAGCCCGACCGCGGCGACGACGAGCATGAGCGGGCCGGCGACTTCGGTCTCGCCCGGATCGACGAGCCGCCCCACCGCTTCGATGCCGACCGTGGTCGCGAGAACGATGAGGATGATCGCGTTGATGAGCGCCCCGAACACCTCGGCTCGCTGGTAGCCGAAGGTGCGCCGGTCATCGGCCGGGCGGGCGGAGACGGCGGCGGCGATCAGAGCGATCACGAGCGCCGACGCATCGGTGAACATGTGCGCGGCGTCGGCGAGCAGAGCCAGAGAGCCGGTGAGCAGCGCGCCGACCACCTGTACCACCATGATCGTCGCCGTGAGGCACAGCGAGATCGTCAGCAGTCGTCGGTGACCGGCGGAACGGATGCCGCCGGGCGAAGGTGCGTGATCGTGCATGCCCCCAGGCTAGACCGGGCGCGCACCCCTCAGGGGCGGTTCTCCCCAGTCGGGAATGGGGATGATTCTCAGTTCCCGCTGGGTCCCGTCGGTCCGGCTTCTCAGAGCTCTGCGAGCAGCGGGATGAGCGCCTCGAAGGCGCGCGCCCGATGGGATTGGGCCTGCTTCTCCTCATCCGAGAAGTCCCCGACGGATCGCTCGGCACCGGCATCCTGACCGTCCGGGATGAAGATCGGGTCGTAGCCGAATCCGCCGCTGCCCGAGGGGGCGTGCGCGAGACGTCCCGGCCACTCCCCGACCACGACGTGCTCCTCGCCGTCAGCGGTGACCAGGGCGATCGTCGAGGTGAAGTGCGCCGTGCGGTGCGGATCGGCGATGTCGCGCAGCTGGTCGAGGAGCAGCTCGAGGTTGGCGACGGCATCCTTCTTCTGTCCCGCCCAGTAGGCGGAGAACACGCCGGGTGATCCGCCGAGGACGTCGACACAGATGCCCGAATCGTCGGCCAGCGCCGCCAGGCCCGTGTGCGCTGCCGCCGCCCGCGCCTTGATCAACGCGTTCTCCGCGAACGTCACACCGTCCTCGACGGGTTCGGGCCCGTCGTACCCGACGACCTCGAGATCGGGACGCGTGCGGGCGACGATCTGCTGGAACTCCGCAACCTTGTGCGGGTTGTGCGTGGCGAGGACCACTCTCATCGCTGGGTCCCTGAGCTCGTCGAAGGGGCGAGCGCCTTCAGCTGCAGGTCCCTCAGGTCGGCGCAGCCTGCCACGCCGAGATCGAGCAGTGCATCGAGTTCGCGCTTGTCGAAGGGGGCGCCCTCGGCCGTGCCCTGCACCTCGACGAACAGTCCACGCCCGGTGACCACGACGTTCATGTCGGTCTCTGCACGCACATCCTCGACGTATGCCAGATCGAGCATGGGCTCGCCGTCGATGATCCCCACCGACACGGCCGCGACGGAATCGAGCAGCGGCGTGGAGTTCCTGCCGATGAACTTCTTCTCCCGGCCCCACTCGATCGCATCCGCCAGCGCCACGTAGGCGCCGGTGATGGCGGCGGTACGGGTGCCGCCGTCGGCCTGCAGCACGTCGCAGTCGATCACGATCGTGTTCTCGCCCAGCGCCTTGGTGTCGACCACGGCACGGAGCGCACGTCCGATGAGGCGCGAGATCTCGTGGGTGCGGCCGCCGATGCGTCCCTTGACGCTCTCACGGTCGTTGCGGCTGTTCGTCGCGCGAGGCAGCATCGCGTACTCCGCGGTCACCCAGCCCTTGCCCTTGCCGGTGAGCCAGCGCGGCACGCCGTTCGTGAACGACGCGGTGCACAGCACCTTGGTGCCGCCGAAGCTGATGAGCGCGGATCCCTCGGCCTGGGCGCTCCACCCGCGCTCGATGGTGATCTCTCGGAGCTGATCGGTGGAACGGCCGTCGGCGCGGACGATGGAGGACATGGACTTCCTTCGGTCGGAGGGTCGAGGTGGGATGTTCGGTGGGAAGTTCAGAGGGAGTCGAGGACGGATGCCGGCAGATCGATGACGCCCGTCTGCACGAGTTGCACGTCGCGCACCTCGCGCCCCATCAGGCGGTTCGCGAGTGCCGTGAACTCGGTCGTGGAGTCTCCGGTGGACTCGTACACATAGGTGGCGGTCGCGTCGGGAGGAGCGAGCAGGTCGTCGCGCACCAGGTGGCGGTAGACGTCGCCGGCGGTCTCGTCGTCGCTGGATACCAGGGTCACGCCTTCGCCCATCACGTAGCTGATCGCTCCGCGCAGGAACGGATAGTGCGTGCAGCCGAGCACGAGGGTGTCGACCTCGGCCTCGCGCAGGGGTGCGAGGTACTCCTCCGCGACCCGCAGCACCTCGGGTGTTCCGGTGATGCCCGCCTCGACGAACTCGACGAAGCGGGGGCAGGCGGCGGTGAACACCTGCAGCCGCTCATCGACCTCGAGCATGTCCTGATAGGCACGCGAACCGATCGTCCCGACCGTGCCGATCACGCCGACCCGCCCATTGCGGGTCGTCGAGATGGCGCGCCGGACCGCAGGGCCGATGACCTCGACCACGGGCACATCGTAGCGCTCACGAGCATCCCGGAGCATCGCCGCGGAGGCGGTGTTGCAGGCGATCACGAGCATCTTGACACCCTGCTCGACGAGGGTGTCGAGTACGTCGAGGGAGTACCTGCGCACGTCCGCGATGGGCTTCGGACCGTAGGGCGAGTGGGCCGAGTCGCCGATGTACACGAACGATTCTCGGGGCAGCTGGGCTCGGATGGCCCTCGCCACCGTGAGCCCGCCGACACCGGAGTCGAAGATTCCGATCGGGGCGTCGTTCATGACTCCCCAGCCTACCCGCGCCGACAGCCGGGACGCTCCGAGCGTCGTGCCGTTCCTGAGCGTGCGCTTTGTCGGGTGATCTGACGAATGCCGGGCGAGAACACGCTTTCTCAGCCGACATTCGTCATCTCACGCGACCGAACGCAGGGACCAGGAATCCGCGCAGCGAGACGAAGAGCGCTCACTAAGCTGATCGCATGACGACGTCGACGGCGCTTCTCACCGACCGCTACGAACTGACCATGCTCGCCGCCGCACTCCGCGACGGAACCGCTGCCCGCCCGAGTGTGTTCGAACTGTTCTCGAGGCGGCTCTCCGGCGGCCGCCGCTTCGGCGTGGTCGCCGGCACAGGACGTCTGCTGTCCCTGCTGCGCGACTTCCGGTTCGGCGAAGACGAGCTCCGCTTCCTCCGCGATGAGAACATCGTCGATGCCGCGTCGCTGACATACCTGGAGAACTACCGCTTCACCGGATCGATCCGCGGCTATCGCGAGGGCGAGCTGTACTTCCCTGGCTCCCCCATCCTCACCGTCGAAGGCAGCTTCGCCGATGCGGTGGTGCTCGAGACCCTCGCGCTCAGCATCCTGAACCACGATTCCGCCGTCGCCACCGCTGCCTCCCGGATGAGCATCGCGGCCGGCGAGCGTCCTCTCGCGGAGATGGGTTCCCGTCGCGCGGCGGAGCGCTCCGCCGTGGCCGCGGCCCGCGCGGCGTACATCGCCGGGTTCGGAGCGACGAGCAACCTCGAGGCCGGGCGCACCTGGGGCATCCCGACGATGGGCACGGCCGCCCACTCGTGGACGCTCCTGCACGAGAGCGAGGAGGAGGCCTTCCGCGCGCAGATCGGCAGCCTCGGAACCGCGACCACGCTGCTCGTGGACACCTACGACATCCGCACCGGCGTCGAGACCGCGATCCGCGTCGGCGGGACCTCACTCGGCGGTGTGCGCATCGATTCCGGCGACCTGCCTCTCGTCGCGGCAGAGGTCCGCGCACAGCTGGACGAGCTCGGAGCGACCGGCACCCGCATCACGGTGACGAGCGACCTCGACGAGTACGCGATCGCCGCCCTCGCCGCCTCTCCCGTCGACGCCTACGGCGTCGGCACGTCTGTGGTCACGGGCTCGGGGTATCCCACCGCGAGCATGGTCTACAAGCTCGTCGCCCGCCAGGACGCGAGCGGCGCCTGGATCGGGGTCGCCAAGGCTTCGGCGGACAAGGCCTCGCACGGTGGACGCAAGGCCGCGTTCCGCACGCTGGTCGACGGTGTCGCCCATGTCGAGACGGTCGTGGTCTCGAACGGTTTCGCCGCACTCGACACTCCCTCGGAGCATCCGGACGGGCGCCCGCTGCAGGTGACGTTCGTCGATAACGGCGACATCGACGCGACCTACGAAGGCGTCGAGGGCACCGCTGCCGCTCGCGCTCACCACCTCCGGGTTCGCGAGGAGCTTCCGGTCCGGGCGCTCGCGCTCAGCAAGTCCGACCCGGCGATCCCCACGGAGTTCGTCGACAGCATCTGACCACGAGCCGTCGCGAGGCGGTCGGCGGGATCAGCCCACCATCGACTCGTAGATCTCCTTGCAGGTGGGGCAGATCGGGAACTTCTCGGGGTCGCGCCCCGGTGTCCACTTCTTGCCGCACAGCGCGCGCACCGGCTTGCCGGTGATCGCGGACTCGAGGATCTTGTCCTTCTTCACGTAATGGGAGAAGCGCTCATGGTCGCCGGGCTCGAGGTTCTCCTCGCGGAGGAGTTCTTCGAGTTCGCGATCAAGCGTTGCCACGCCGCCCTGATCGGGGCTGTCCAGCGGAGTACTCATCCCGTGATTCTATCCGCGGGATGACCGCCATGGGGCGGGTCATGCGGTCTCGACGAACTCCATGAGCCGCGCACCGCTGCGCTCGAACACCAGACCGCCGATGGTCACGCCCGCAGCGAGGACCACCACGCCGGTGATCGCTCCCGACCACAGCGTGCCGGTCGCGAACTCCGCCCCCTCCGCGAGGGTGCGGACGAACAGCCAGATGGTCGGGATGCTGACGACGATCGCCCCGATGAAGGCGGATGCCGGGCCGAAGGCGCCGCGCGAAGTGGGCCGTTGCGGCTGCTGGAAGGGGCTGTCCCCGGGCCGCGACACGGCGTACGGCGCGGTCACAGAGACGATGCTGGAAATGCCGAGCGCCGACAGCAGCAGGCTCGCGGCGAGGCCCGTGAGCGGCAGGAGCAGGCGCCAGTCCGAGATCCACAGCATCGTGAGCGGCACCGCCACAGCGAGTACGGGCACAGCCACCAGCAGCACCGGGACCAGTCGTCCGAGACGGTCGGACACGCCGCGTACACCGCTCGCGACGTGCGTCCACAGGGCCGTGGAGTCGTAGGCGACATCGTTGTGCGGAAGCCAGCCGAAGAACAGCGCCATCACGGGCACCGGGACGAGGGCTGCGATCTCGAGCGGCACACCGGCAACGAGCAGCGGCAGCACGGTCAGCACACCCGCGACGGGCACCACGATGAGGTTCATGATGTAGCGGCGGTCCCGGAACCAGTACACGAGGCTGCGAGCCGCGATCGCACCGAACGCGTTCGACGGCAGCAGCGCGAACCAGCCGAGTCCGATGCGCTCGCGCGAGGACACCGGGCGCTCGGTGGTGGTGAGCATGTGACGAACCAGCCAGGTCCACACGCCCCACAGGACGCCGAGGAACACCACGGCGATGATCGCGCTGGTCCACGCGCCCTGGCTGTCGCCGGCGGCGACCGCGAACAGGAAGCCGGAGGACGCCGAGAGCGGCGTGAGTCCGATGGTGCCCGTGATCGACGCGACGGCGGCGGGCACCTGTCCCTCCCAGCGCATCGAGCCGAGGAAGACCGCGACGGGGAACGCGATGACGATGATCGCGAGGGCGAAGAGCGCCGTGAGCTCACGGGAGCGGCGCTCGGGCAGCAGGATGCTGTTCACCGCCATCCCGATGCGGGCCGCGAGGATCGCGGTCACGACGCTGACGAGGGTCATCAGCACGGCGGCGAACCAAGGCGTCCCGAGGTGGACGGCCACGATCGCCATGCAGACGTTGACCGCGACGAGCGCGAGGCTCGGCACGCTGATGAACCCGGCCAGCACGAGGATCCACGGCATCTGCCGCTCATCCACTCCGAACACCGCGAAGCGCCGCGGATCGAGCTGGTCGACGGAGCCGACGAGGATCGGCCCGAGGAGGAATCCCAGCAAGATCGCCGCGGACCCGAGGACGATCACGGTGCGGGCGACCGCGACGGGTGCATCGACGAGACTCAGCACGGCGGTGCACACCGCGACGGTCAATGCGATGACGACGACGAGAGAGAACAGCGTGCGGCCCCGACGGTGGCCGCGCAGGGCTCCGATCAGGAGCGCAGCCCTCAGTCGGAGAACGTGTGCAGCCACTCGAGCCCCTCCACCTCGCCGATGCCGCCGGAGAGCTCGACGAATCGCGCCTCCAGGGTCTGACCGGCTCGGACCTCATCGATGGTGCCCTCGGCGAGCACCTCTCCCCCGACGATGATGGCGACGCGCGAGCACACCCGCTCGACGAGGTCCATGCCGTGGCTCGAGAGGATGACGGTTCCCCCGTGCGCGACATAGGCGCGCAGGATGTCGAGGATCACGGCGGAGGACACGGGGTCGACCGCTTCGAAGGGCTCGTCGAGGACCAGCACGCGCGGCGAATGGATCATCGCACCGGCGAGCATGATCTTCTTCGTCATACCGGCCGAGTAGTCCGACACCACGCGTCCGAGCGCGTCGGCGAGGTCGAAGGCGCGAGCGAGGTCGCCGACGCGCTTCTCGATGACGTCCGAGGCGAGCCCCCGGAGCAGGCCGTAGTAGTACAGCAGCTGCCGCCCCGTCAGCCGATCGAACGTGCGCAGACGATCGGGGAGCACGCCCATCATGCGCTTCGCCGCCAGCGGCTTCTTCGCCTGGTCGACACCGCAGATCACCACACTGCCGCTGTCCGCACGGAGCAGACCGGCGACGATCGAGAGCGTGGTCGTCTTGCCGGCACCGTTGGGGCCGACGATGCCGTAGAAGGAGCCGGCGGGCACGGTGAGGTCAATACCGGCGACCGCGGTGTGATCTCCGAACGACTTCACCAGCCCGCGGATGCTGATGGCCTCGCTCGCGATCTCCGCGGAGGCCTGGTCGCTCGGGGACTCCTGCGTGGCGGCATCCTCGGTTGCGGATCCATCGGATGCCGTCGCCTCCGCTGCTTCGTCGGACGCCGGACTGTCGACGGCGCCGTCTTCGACGACGGGCTCGGGTTCCGTGTCGACGAGAGGCTCGGGCTCGGGCTCAGCCTCCACAGCGGGTTCAGCCTCCACGACGAGTTCAGCCTCCACGACGGGCTCAGCCTCGGGCTCCGTCTCGACGGCAGAGTCCGTGTCCAGCGTCTCCTCGGGCTCGACCGCTGGAACGTCGACGGCCGGGACCTCGGAGGCCGACGCCTCCGGAGTCGAGCCGGCGGGCGCGGCCGCATCGGAGGCGGGTGCTTCCGGTTCCAACCTGTCGACGGTCGCGACGGACGCCGGGGCGACCGGCTCCAGGACCTGCTCGGCCGCTGTGCCCTCGGCCGCACGTTCTGCCGCGGCCTTGCGTTCTGCGGTGCGCTTCGCCGCAGCCGCCTTCGCCGCAGCCGAGGTCCGCGCGGACGCGGTCCTCGCGGCAGCGGTGCGAGCCGACGACTTCGCGGCAGCGGAGCGCTCGGCGGCGGTCTTCGCCGCGGCCGTCTTCGCCGACCGGGTTGCGGCGGTGCTCTTCTTCTCCGCTGCGCTCGTGTCTGCGGCGGTCTTCGACGTCTTCGCTGAGGTGGCGCGAGCCGCCGTCGGCCGAGCCGCCGTCGTGCGCGGAGCCGTCGCCTTGGTCGCCCCCGCTGCCGTGCCCGCCTTCGTCGCTGCGGTCTTGGATGCCGCTGCGGTCTTGGACGCCGAGGTCTTCGACGCAGTCGCCTTCGTCCCTGCGGCCTTGGCCGTCGACGACCGTGCGGTGGTGCCCGACGCACGTGCCGCGGTGTTCCGCGCCGCGGCCGACCTCGCGGCGGATGTCGAACGCGGGGTCTTCGGCGCATCGGCCCCCGCTCCTTCTCCCTCGGCCGCAGCCGCGCCGCGTTCCGTCGCGGAACGGGCTGGAGCACGCTTCGCCGCCGGCCTCTTCACCGCGGGCTTTCGCGCCGGCGTCTTCTTCGCAGGCGTGCTCGCGGCGTCGCCCACCTCTTCGGTGCGGTCGTCGGGGGAAGCAGTCACTGTTAGAGGGTATCAACGGCCTCGAGCGATCGCGGGTCCGCGGCAACATTTCGTTCGCCTGTGCACCGGTGTACCGTGGGTCGCATCGAGCGTCGCATGAAACTGGACGTTGCGTGTGTACTCGATCACGAAATGACAACGGGGCCGGAAAGCCCGAAGCCTTCCCAGCCTCGATCGCTACCATGACATCGGCACGAAGGAGTGTCCGGCCGGTGAACCGGCCGTGAACACCATTCACTTTAGGAGCTCTCGTGACTCTTCAGACTGTCATCCTCGCCGCCGGCATGGGCTCGCGACTGGGCCGCGCACTGCCGAAGCCGCTCACCGAGCTCAGCGACGGCCGCACGATCATGGGCCAGCAGCACGACAACATCCGCGCCGCGTTCGGAACCGACGCCCGCATCACCACCGTCGTCGGCTACCGCGCCGAGACGATCATCGAGGCGTTCCCGAGCGTCAACTACGTGCACAACGAGCGCTACGACGAGACCAACACGTCCAAGAGCCTCCTCCGCGCGCTCGGCGCGACCGGCAAGTCGGGGGTTCTCTGGATGAACGGCGACGTCGTCTTCGACCCGATGATCCTCGGCCGCGCAGCCGCGTACATCGAGCGCGACCAGTCGTTCGTCACGGTGAACACCTCCAAGGTCAGTGACGAAGAGGTGAAGTACACCGTCACCGCGGAGGGCTTCATCAACGAACTGTCGAAGACCGTCAAGGGCGGCCTTGGCGAAGCCGTCGGCATCAACTACATCTCGTCCACGCACAAGAAGGCGTTCATGCGCCAGCTGCAGCGCGTCGAGGACCAGGACTACTTCGAGCGCGGCCTCGAGCTCGCGATCGCCGAGGACGGCCTTCTTCTCGAGCCGATGGACGTCTCCGACCTGTATGCGGTCGAGGTGGACTTCGCCGAAGACCTCGAGCGGGCGAACCTCTTCGTCTGAACCCGGTTCACGAACGAATGCCCGGTGCCCGTACGGCACCGGGCATTCGGCGTTCTCGCGGGCTGTCTGCCTAGGATCTGACGCATGGCCAAGAAGGTGCAGAAGATCCACTCCCTTCCCGAGGACGCTCCCTGGGACCGCGGTGTCCCGCCCGTCGGTTCCGGAGAGCATCCGTTCGCCGTCCGCGGTCTCGATCGGGTGCTGTCGATCCAGAGACCGCTCGTGCTCGCGCACATCCGCAGCATTCGGCTGCGCCACCCTCGATCGACGCCGGCGGAGATCATCCGGATCCTCGAGAGCCGGTACCTCGCCGCCGTCACCACGGGAGGCGCGGCAGTCGGTGCGACCGCGGTGATCCCCGGTATCGGCACGGGCGTGACGCTTGCACTGTCCGGCGTCGAGACGGTCGGATTCCTCGAGTCGACGGCGCTTTTCGCGCAGTCGGTCGCCGAGGTGCACGGTATCGCGGTCGCCGACCCGGAGCGGGCGCGGGCACTGGTGATGACGCTGATGCTGGGATCCGAGGGCGTCGCTCTGGTGAGTCAGCTCGCAGGTCAGGCGACGGGCCGCGCGGGGAGCCGGTCGTCGTACTGGGGTGAGCTGGTGACGAAGTCGCTGCCGCGGGCGGCGGTCGGACCGCTCGTCGATCAGCTGAAGAGCGTGTTCGTGAAGCAGTTCGCCGCTCGCGGTGGCGCGTCCTTCATCGGGAAGGCACTGCCCTTCGGCATCGGGGCGGCCATCGGCGGAGCGGGCAACCATTTGCTCGGGCGGCGGGTACTGACCACGTCGCGACGTGCCTTCGGTGCACCGCCCATCGGGCTCCCGATCGACCTGGAACCGACGCCCGGAGCGGAGCGGACCGAGATCCGGATGCTGCACGGCGCACGCTACGTGGCGGGCACGGTGACCGCGGCCGCAGGAACCGCCGCACGCGGCGTCACGCGAATCGGGCGCACCGCCGTCGCAGCCACCCGACGCCGACGCCCCGGGGCGATCGATTCCGACCACTCGTCCACAGAGTCACCCGAGTAGTCACCGCTCCACAGCACGCGCCACGATCCCCTCCCGCGACGGCGTCGACGTCGGAACCCGCTTCTAGCGTCGCGCCATGCTCACTCCTGTCGGACCTCGCACCCCTTCTCCCGATCCTGCGTATCGCGTCCCCTGGCACGTGATCCGAGACGACTCCGCCCACCCGATCGTCGTCAATCAGAGCGACGAAGGAGCGGACTTCGTCCGCGTGTTCCGGGATGATCTCGTGGCCCGCGACAGCACGCAGCTGTGGGGCCGGGTCCGTCCAGGAGAGCGCATCGAGTTGTGCCTCTGCTCGGCCGATCTCGACGAGGTCGTCGTGACGATCGCCTGGTTCCGAGAGCGCGACGGACAGGAGTACGTGTGGCGGTTCGTCGTGTGAGCGCGGCACGCGTGGTCGCACACGGGTGCAGGCGAGTCGCCAAAGGATCGCGCAACCCGTTGTGGCGAGCATCCAACGGCACCGCCCGAGCCGACGCTAGGGTGGAATGCGTGACGGAACAGCCCGAACTCTTGACCACCGCCGGCCGCATCGCAGACCTTCGCGCTCGCTACGACGAAGCCGTCATCGACGCCGAGAAGGTCGCACGCGAGAAGCAGCACGCCAAGGGGAAGATGACCGCGCGCGAGCGCATCGAGCTCCTCGTCGACCCTGGCAGCTTCGTCGAGTTCGACGAGTACGTCCGCCACCGCACCACCGCCTTCGGCATGGACCGGAACCGCCCCTACGGCGATTCCGTCGTGACCGGCGTCGGCACCATCCACGGACGGACCGTCGCGGTCTACTCGCAGGACTTCACCACGTTCGGCGGCTCGCTGGGCGAGGTGTCCGGTGACAAGATCATCAAGATCATGGAGTTCGCCCTCACCGGAGGGATGCCGATCATCGGCATCCTCGACTCCGGAGGTGCTCGCATCCAGGAGGGCGTGCTCGCCCTCAGCAAGTACGGCGAGATCTTCCGTCTGAACACACGATCGTCCGGAGTCATCCCGCAGATCTCGATCATCATGGGCCCGGCTGCGGGTGGTGCCGTGTACGGCCCGGCGCTGACGGACTTCGTGATCATGGTCGACAAGACCAGCCAGATGTTCGTGACCGGCCCCGACGTGATCAAGACCGTCACCGGCGAAGACGTCGGCATGGAGGAGCTCGGCGGTGCGCTCACTCACAACACCCGCTCGGGTGTCGCGCACTACCTCGCCCAGGACGAGGACGACGCGCTCGACTACGCGCGCACGCTTCTCGGCTTCCTCCCCGACAACAACATGGCGGAGCTGCCGAGCTACGAGGGCGGCTTCGAGTGGGAGACGACGG
This sequence comes from Microbacterium sp. ZW T5_45, assembly GCF_044987415.1. Taxonomy (NCBI): domain Bacteria; kingdom Bacillati; phylum Actinomycetota; class Actinomycetes; order Micrococcales; family Microbacteriaceae; genus Microbacterium; species Microbacterium sp. ZW T5_45. The sequence goes on from NZ_JBJDRJ010000016.1 coordinate 16,213, forward strand.
ATGCCGACCGCACGCTGAACGCGATCATCCCCGACTCCCCCAACCAGCCCTACGACATCCACACCGTGATCGAGCACGTGGTCGACAACGGCGACTTCATCGAGGTGCAGCCGCTGTTCGCCCCCAACATCGTGATCGGGTTCGGTCGTGTGGAGGGCCGTTCGGTCGGGATCATCGCGAACCAGCCGTCGCAGATGGCGGGGACCCTCAACATCGAGGCAGGTGAGAAGGCCAGCCGATTCGTGCGCTTCTGCGACGCGTTCTCCATCCCGATCGTCACGCTCGTCGACGTGCCCGGCTACCTGCCCGGCACCGACCAGGAGTGGACGGGAGTCATCCGACGCGGCGCCAAGCTGATCTACGCGTACGCCGAGGCGACCGTGCCGATGGTGACCGTGATCCTGCGCAAGGCCTACGGCGGTGCCTACATCGTCATGGGATCGAAGCAACTGGGTGCCGACGTCAATCTCGCCTGGCCGACCGCCGAGATCGCCGTCATGGGTGGTCAGGGCGCCGTCAACATCCTCTACCGCGGCGAGATCAAGCGTGCGGAGGAAGCCGGTGAAGACGTGGCTGCCGTACGCACCCGCCTCGCCAACGAGTACACCTACAGCGTCACGAGTCCGTTCCTCGCCGCCGAGCGCGGCGAGATCGACGGCATCATCGAGCCGGCGAACACCCGCGTCTCGATCGCGAAGGCGCTGCGCGCCCTCCGCAGCAAGCGCGCGGAGCTGCCGCCCAAGAAGCACGGGAACATCCCGCTGTGACCGCCGCTGCAGAGCAGACGCAGCCGCCCACGGTGGAGATCACGAGGGGCGCTGCCACGGAGGAAGAACTCGCCGCACTCATCGCTGTGGTGAGCGAGGCGTACGCCGCGGAGGAGGAATCGGCGGTTCAGCCGGACCGCCGGGTCTCCGCATGGACCCGCACGCAGCGCGGACTGCGGAGCCCGCTGCGCCGTGACATCCCCTGGGGTCGTTTCTCGGGCTGAGGTCCGCAAAGACGGTCCCGAAATGTCCCCCAAAATACCTACAGACACGGCTCTTGCGAACCGGGAGACTTGTTCCAACGCTTCGCGTTCGGCTGGTCTCTCTGTCCCAGGGTAGGCAGACGGTGATCAGCCACCAGCGGACGGTTTTCGGGTAACCGTTTCGCACTGGCGAGGGGTAGGCGGATTCGCCACCCCTCGCCCTCTCTTTCGTCCTCGGCTCTGGTCCCCTCCCCCGATCAGAGCCGAGAAGGGCGAGGCCGCGCGTGCCGACCCCGGTCAGGCTGGCAGACCCTTGTCAGTCCTCGCCGATGCGGGGGATCTCGCGGTAGAGGTCGACGTCGTCATCGTCGGTGGCCGGGCCACCGCTCGCACGACCGACCACCGTGACAGCGGTGGTCTCATCGCGGGCGGCGCGGATGATCAGGCGATCCGCGTGCGTCGTGGTGATCACCTCGGCGAGCTCGTCGCGGATGCGGACGCGCCGGCGTTCACCGACGTCGTCGAGGCCGCCTTCATCGAACACCGTCACCGCGACGCCCCGTCGTCGTGCATCGGCGATGGCGTCGCGCACGGCATCGTTGAGCAGGCTGGCACCGCGCAGCTCGTCGCGCAGTCGTCCCTCCGCCAGCCGGGCCTCCAGCCGCTCGTCCTCCGTGAGCGCTCCGTGCGCGGCCACGACACGTCCCAGCACGGGGCCGGCGACGGCGAGCGCGAACTGGGTTCGCAGGCGGCGCTCGCGCTGACGGACCTGCTGCGTCGCATGCCACGCGGACACCGCCTGCTGGATGTCGGCGAGCCGCTCGGTGTCACGGATCGCACGGTCCCAGAAGAGCACGAGCAGCCAGGCGACCAGAACCCACATGTAGGAACCGACGAGTCCCAGCGACAACGCGGGCAGGAAGCCGAGATGCAGGGACGACACCGTCGTCAGCCCCACGAGCGAGATCGCGGCGACGGCGAGCCTGCGACGCACCACGCACACGATCGCCAGCGCACCGATCGCGCCGATGTACCAGGTCGCGAACGGGGCCGTCCGCGATCCGTCCGCAAGCGAGTGCGACGCCAGGCTGGGCACCGCGACGCTCGTCCCGGCGCAGGCCACAGCGACCCACATCGGCATCCGCACCGTCGTGTCGGACTGCCAGAGGATCGCGATGTTCACCACCAGCAGGTACAGCACGATCGCCGCGATCATCAGCAACGGCGCATCGAGCGGTCGGGTCCAGGCCAGAGCCCGAGCGGCGAAGTACATCGCGAAGCCGATCGCGAGCGAGGTGGCGACACTGCGCACTGTGCGGTTCACGACTTCTCCCATCCGAGCACGATCTCCGTGCCCTGCTCGTCCGAGGAGATCTCCGCCGTGCCCGCGACCGCCGCCATGCGCGCGATGATCGACGCCCGGATGCCGAGACGATCTTCTCCGATGTCGTCGAGGTCGAAGCCGGGGCCGGTGTCGCTGATGGTCACCGAGATGCCGTCATCGCCTCGCCCCTCGGCCACGATGTGGAGGCCGCGGCCTCCCGCGTGCGTCATCGCGTTGCCGAGCGCCTGGCGGGCTGCCAGCACGAGCGCACGAGCCACACGCCCGGGGACGAGCCCGACGCCGCCGCGCTCCTCCACGACGGCATCCGCCCCGACCTCCGAGAGCGCGCGGCGCAGCTCCATGACGATCTGCGCCGTCGCGACGGGTGCGTCCGAGCCCTCCTGAGCCACCGCGGCTTCGGTGTTCGCGAGTCGCGTCAGGGCTTCACGGGCCATGCCGACCGCGAGATGACGAGCCCTCTCTCCTTCCGCTCTCTCGGCGGCGATCAGCGCGGCGAGCACGCTGTCGTGCATGAGCGCCGACATCGCCACCCGCTCCTCCTCCGCGGCGGCAGCGGCTGCCGCGGCCGCGTAGGCCGAGACGGCGCGTCCACGGACATCGTCGACCCCGGCCGCGACCGAGCGGAACATCCAGCCCAGCGAGATGATAATCACGCCCAGGATCAACGTGAACGACACGTCGAAGGCGGTCGTCATCCAGAAGTCGCCGGCGAAACCGCCCTGCACGAGCCGCACGTAGCCGTAGACGAAGGGAAGGATCACTGCGCAGACGAACTGCAGCCAGAGCGGGAACGCGAGCATCGCCGCCACGACTCCGACGTTGACGAGGAAGAAGATCCAGGGCTGCCGGTCGGCGGATGCCCGCGCGGGATCGATGACGAATGGCCAGGCGGCGAGAGCGAGCGTGTAGAGCACCGCGAACGCTCCGGAGGCCACCCGCACGCCACGTCCGGTCACGCACGCCACCAGCATCGCCACGAGCGGGACGAACACGACGAGGAGAATCACGATCCGCGGGGTGTCCAGCGTGCTCACCGTCGTCAGCGCGGCGATCAGCGCCTGGGTTCCGAGCACCGCGGAGCCGATCGCGACGACCGTCGCGAGGATGCGCTCCATGCGGCGTCCCGTGAAGCGTTCGAAGCCCGTCTCCACGCTGCCTGGAGACGGGATCTTGCTCCAGGCGTCGCGGATGCTGAGCGGCTCAGCCTGCACTCGGCCCTCCGCCGACCACGACGATGCCGTCCTCCATCGCGCGGCGGAGCAGATCGACCTTGGTGGATGCGGGGCGGCCGACGCTCACGTACTTCACACGGATGCGGGAGATGTTCTCCTTCGCCGTGGAATACGCGACGCCGAGGCGCTCCGCGACCGCCTTGAGCGGAAGCCCGGTGGCGTACAGACGCAAGACCTCGCGCTCACGGGTGGAGAGCTGAGCGTCGGCGAACGCGCGATCGCCGTCGACCGCACTCGCCCACTCCACATTGTTCAACGCGTCGCCCTGGGCGACCGTGCGGATCGCGTCGAGCACGTCGTCGAGAGCCGACGACTTGCTCACCACGCCAGCCGCGCCTGCGGCGAGCGCTTCGCGGACGGCGGCCGCACGATCGGCGACGCTGTGGATCACCACGCTGGAGCCGTCCGCCACGATCGATGTGACGTTCTCCGTCACGGTGGTCCCGTCGCCGAGGGTGAGATCGAGAACGACCACATCGGCCGGAGCCTCGCCAGTCGACGTCCGCCAGCACAGATACGACGCGACGGTGCTGCCGGAGAACACCACGTCCTGCTCGCCCGTTCGTGCGCATGCCGCCTCGAGCCCGAGGCGGACGGACTCGTGATCATCGATGAGTGCGACCCTGCTCATCCACTCAGCCTACTGAGTCCGGCATCCGCCGCGCCCGGGATCTCAGTGGACCAGACGCGCGACGACCTCGAAGTGGTGCGAGTGCGGGAAGAGATCGAACCCTCGCATCGCGTCGACCGACCAGCCGAGCTCACGGAACGTTCCGAGGTCGCGCGCCAGAGCCACGGGATCGCACGCGACGTAGGCGATCGCATCGGGCGAGAGCCCGTGCAGCGCCTCGACGACGGCGCGACCCGCACCGGCCCGGGGCGGATCGAGCACGACCGCTCCGGCACGCCCCGATGTCGCGGTACCGGCGAGGAACCGGTCGACACGTGCCGTCACCGCGGTCGCGTCGAGGTGTGCGAGGTTCACGGCCGCGTGCTCGGTGGCTCGTCTGCTGGACTCCACCGTGACCACGTCCGTTCCGCCGAGGTCGCCGAGCGTCGCCGCGAACAGTCCGACACCGCCGTACAGGTCGTAATGGGTCTTGGCCTCGTCCACGTGTCCGTCGAGCAGACCGTAGACCGCGCCGTCCAGCACGGATGCCGCCCTCGGATGCACCTGCCAGAACCCGCCGGAGTCCAGCTGGAAGGTGCGATCGCCGACCGTCTCGTGCACGACCTCCGGCACGCGGCGCGGGCGACGGTCGCGCCGCGCCCGGTCAGCATCCTCGTGGCGGATGATCCGGACGCGACCGTCGCCGGGTTCGACGAGGTCGATGCGTCCCCGCGCGCCGGATGTGAGACCGAGCGCCGCCTGCTCGATGAGCGGACGGGCGAGCGCGTAGGACTCGACCGGGATGACCCGATGACTGCGGGCGGCGTACGGGCCGACGGCACCGTGCTCGTCCACGTGCAGCGTCACTCGGGTGCGCCAGCGCGTACCGTCACCGGATTCGACGGCGTCGATCGTCGGCGCCTCGAGCCCTCCGCCTCCGAACCTGTCGAGCGCCTCCTGCAGCACCTGCCTCTTCAGCGTGCGCTGGTGCCCGAGGTCGATGTGACCGAGATCCCCTCCGCCAGCGCGATCATCGGGGTCGCGCGAGACGTCCGCCTCGGCCCAGACGTGCGCGCGGCGATGCTCGGAGGGTTCGAGCACCTCGACGGTCTCGGCGCGCCAGAAGCTCTTCGAGTCGTCCGTCGACGACGGGTCGAGGCGGGCACGCACCCGCTCGCCGGGGATCGCGTCCGAGACGAAGACGACACGCCCCTCGTGCCGGGCGACGAAGGTGCCGCCGTGGGCGATGCCCGTGATGTCCAGATCGAGCGTCCGCCCAGCCGAAGAAGTCATCCTTCGAGGATACGGTGGTCATCATGCGCGTCTGTCTCGCCTCCACCTCGCCCGCACGTCTCATGCTGCTGCGCCAGGCCGGCATCGAACCGCTCACGCTGTCGCCCTCGACCGACGAGGAAGCGATCGCCGCCGCCGCGGCGGCCGAACGCGGCAGCGAGCTGCCCCCGGAGGAACTCGTGCTCCTCCTGGCGCGGGTGAAGGCCGCAGATGTGGCCCACCGCCTGGCCGCGGAGAGCGAGTTCGACGGGCTGGTGATCGGCGGAGACTCGATGTTCGCCCTCGGCGGCCGCGTATACGGCAAGCCGCACACCGCAGAGGAGGCCACCCGGCGCTGGATCGAGATGCGCGGTGCCACGGGCGTCCTGCACTCCGGTCACTCCGTGTACCGGGTGTCGCCAGACGCCGCGCCGCAAGAGGCGACCGCCGTCGCCGAGGCATCCGTCACGTTCGCCGACGACGTCACCGACGTCGAGATCTCCGCATACGTCGCCTCCGGCGAACCGCTGCACGTCGCCGGAGCGTTCACGGTCGACAGCCTCGGCGGCGCCTTCATCACCCGTGTCGAGGGCGATCCCTCGACCGTGGTGGGCATGTCGCTGTCGACGATCCGCCGGCTCGCCGCCGAGCTCGGCGTCACGTGGACCGATCTGTGGTCGTAGGGTCCCGACACGTTCTCACGACTTTCTTGTGGAGAGTCGTCAAATAGATCGTCGGGCTTCTCGATAGGCTGACATTCATGCCTGATATCGCCAAGGTTCTCATCGCCAACCGCGGCGAGATCGCCGTACGCATCATCCGCGCCGCTCGCGACTCCGGGATCTCCTCCGTCGCCGTCTACGCCGACCAGGACCGCGACGCGCTGCACAGCCGGCTCGCCGACGAGGCCTATGCACTCGACGGTTCGACCAGCGCGGACACCTACCTGCAGATCGAGAAGATCCTCTCGATCGCGCGCCGCGCCGGCGCGGACGCCGTGCACCCCGGGTACGGCTTCCTCGCCGAGAATGCCGAGTTCGCCCGTGCCGTCATCGGCGCAGGACTCGTCTGGATCGGTCCGTCGCCCGAGGCCATCGAGGCGCTCGGCGACAAGGTCACCGCCCGTCACGTCGCCGAGAAGGTCGGCGCACCGCTGGCCCCCGGCACCCCCGGGCCGGTGTCCGGTGCCGACGAGGTCATCGCTTTCGCGCAGGAGTTCGGTCTGCCCATCGCCATCAAGGCCGCCTACGGCGGCGGCGGGCGCGGCCTCAAGGTCGCCCGTGAACTCGACGAGGTCGCCGAGCTGTTCGAGTCGGCGACGCGCGAGGCGGTCGCAGCCTTCGGCCGCGGCGAGTGCTTCGTCGAGAAGTACCTCGACAAACCGCGCCACGTCGAGACCCAGTGCCTCGCGGATGCCGCCGGCAACGTCGTCGTCATCTCCACGCGCGACTGCTCGCTGCAGCGCCGTCATCAGAAGCTCGTGGAGGAGGCGCCGGCGCCGTTCCTCACCGAGGAGCAGAACCGTCAGCTCTACGCAGCCTCGAAGGCCATCCTCAAGGAGGTCGGCTACGTCGGGGCCGGAACCTGCGAGTTCCTCATCGGCGCCGACGGCACCGTCTCCTTCCTCGAGGTGAACACCCGCCTCCAGGTCGAGCACCCCGTCTCGGAAGAGGTCACCGGCATCGACCTGGTCCGCGAGCAGTTCCGCATCGCGGCCGGTGGCACGATCGACTACGACGACCCCGAGCCGCAGGGACACTCCTTCGAGTTCCGTATCAACGGCGAGGACCCCGGTCGGGGCTTCCTCCCGCAGCCCGGACCCGTGCATGTCTTCAAGACGTTCGGTGGCCCCGGCATCCGTCTGGATTCCGGCGTGACCGCCGGCGACTCGGTCTCGGGCGCATTCGACTCGCTCCTCGCGAAGATCATCGTGACCGGCAAGAGCCGCGACGAGGCGCTCGAGCGCTCGCGTCGTGCCCTCGACGAGTTCGAGGTCTCGGGCCTGCCGACCGTCCTCCCGTTCCACCGCAAGGTCGTCCGCGACCCCGCGTTCACCGCCGAGAGCGGAGAGTTCGGCGTGTACACCCGCTGGATCGAGACCGAGTTCGTGAACGACATCCCCGCCTGGGACGGCGAGATCGAGCCGCAGGCCGAGACCGCCGGCCGCCACACGGTCGTCGTCGAGGTCTCGGGCAAGCGCCTCGAGGTCAGCCTGCCCGACCGCGTCGCCGCAGCCGTGAGCACGGCTGGACGCCCGGCAGCCGTGCCGCCGTCGCGTCGCAGCCATGCGACGTCGGTCAGCGCCGGCGCGTCGGGCGATGCCGTGAAGTCGCCGATGCAGGCCACGGTCGTCAAGGTCGCCGTCGAAGAGGGGCAGCAGGTCGTCAAGGGCGACCTCGTCGTCGTGCTCGAGGCGATGAAGATGGAGCAGCCGCTGCAGGCGCACAAGGACGGCGTCATCGGCAACATCAACGCTCAGGCCGGAGCGACGGTGTCTGCGGGACACCAGCTGCTGACGATCAGCTGATCGCAGGACGCACACGCAGAAGGGCCCCGCCGCACGGCGGGGCCCTTCTGCGTGTGCGCGGCTCAGCGCGGCGACAGCTCGGCGGACCACGCGTCGAGAAGCGTCTGCCCCTCGTCGGTGCCGAGGATCGCGCGAGCCGACGGCGTGCGGTGGAAGGTGCGCAGAGACGACCACACGACCTGCGGATGCGCGCGGAGCTGCGCGGCTTGCACGGTGATCGTCGCGGGGACTCGGTCGAAACCTGCCGAGACGGCACCGGTCGGATCGATGCGCAGCCGGATCAACGGCATCCGTCGAATGCCGCGTCGCTGATCTGTGATGTCGGCTTCCACCGCGCGGACCGACGACCAGGGCAGGTGAACGGTCATCTCGGGGCGGAGGATCGTGACCCCGTCGCGGCCGATGGCCAGCCCTGCCGTCCGTCGTCCCCGTGCCCCATCGTGCGCACCGGCGCGAATGCCACGGACGGCTGCGTATCCGAAGAGCACGCTGAGGACGGCCAGGACCGCCGCGCCGAGATAGGCCTGAGGTCTCCCACTCGCGCCGATCGTCACGGCTACGACCGTCCCGCCGGCGAGCACGAGCGCCCACACGATGGACAGTGCGGTCATGGTCAGTCCGACGCGGCGCTCCGGAATGAGGTGCGCGCGCGTGTCGGGGGCGAGCCTTCTGCCGTTCAGAAGCTCGTTCGTGTCGACCAGCCGGGGCCGCCCACCGCCGAACGGTCGACGAACCGCGACGAGCAGCGCGGAGAGCGCGAACAGCGCGAGTGTCGCCCCCGACCACAGCGGCCCGGCGGCTCCTCCGGAGAAGGCGATGATCGCGGCGGCCACGAGGGAGATCGTGATGCCGATCCACAGCATGGCACTGTTGCGCGGCGGATGGGGATCACCCCATTCCTCAGGCCACCTCTCCTGCGGCACCTCTGAAGGCGTCTCCTGCGGATTCAGCCCGAGACCACCTTGTGCATCGCACGGGATGCGTCGGTGATGCTCGACGACAGCGAGGGGTAGGCGGCGAACACGCGCGACACCTGATCGACCGTGAGGCGGCGCTCGACGGCGACCGCGATCGGGTAGATGAGCTCTGAGGCCTTCGGCGCCACGATCACGCCGCCGATCACGGTGCCCGAGCCCTTGCGGGCGATGAGCTTGACGAAGCCGTCCTTGATGCCCATCATCTTCGCGCGCGGGTTCGCGGCGAGCGGCAGCTTGTAGATGAGGCCGTCGGCCGTGCCGTCCTCCACATCCTGTTCGCTGAAGCCGACCGTCGCGATCTCGGGGGCGGTGAAGATGTTCGAGGTGATCTTGCGCAACTCGAGCGGGATCACGATGTCGCCCAGAGCGTGGAACACCGCGGTGCGCCCCTGCATCGAGGCGACGGATGCCAGCGGGAAGAAGTTCGTGCAGTCCCCCACGGCGTAGATGTTGGGCACCGAGGTACGGGCGACCTTGTTGACGCGGATGTGCCCCGAGTCGGTGAGCTCGACGCCGGCATCCTGCAGGCCGATGTCGGCGGTGTTCGGGATCGATCCGACCGCCATGAGGCAGTGCGAACCCGTGACGGTGGTGCCGTCGGACAGCGTCGCGACCACCCCGTCCTTCGTCACCTCGACCTTGTCGGCGCGAGACTTGGAGAGAACCTCCATCCCGCCCCGCTTGAAGACCTTCTCGAGCACCCGTGCCGCGTCCTGATCGGAGCCGGGGAGCACCTGGTCGCGGCTGGAGATCAGCGTGACCTTCGCGCCGAGGTTCATGTAGGCCGAGGCGAACTCGGCGCCCGTGACACCCGATCCGACGACGATGAGGTGCTCCGGAAGCGACTTCATGTCGTACAACTGGGTCCAGGTGAGGATCCGCTTGCCGTCAGGCTTGGCCGAGTCGAGCTCGCGGGGAGACGCCCCCACCGCGACGACGATGGTGTCGGCCTCGATCCGATCGAAGTCCGTGCCGTCGACACCGGTCGCCACGATGATCGCGCCGGATCCCTCGAGACGTCCGTGCCCGGACAGGATCCGGACCCCCGCCTCGAGGAGCACGGACCGCATGTCCTCGGACTGCTGCCCGGCGAGCGCGATGAGGCGCTTGTTGACAGCGGCGAGGTTGATCGCCACCTCGGGCTTGAGCGGCGTGCCGTTCTCGCCCTTCGCGTAGAAGTGCACCCCCAGGTCGCTGGCCTCGGCGATCGCGACCGCCGCGTCGGCGGTCGCGATGAGGCTCTTCGAGGGGACCACGTCGGTGAGCACGGCGGAACCGCCGATGCCGACGCGCTCGACCAGGGTCACCTCTGCGCCGAGCTGAGCGGCCGCGAGAGCCGCCTCGTATCCGCCGGGACCGCCGCCGAGGACGGCGACTCGCTGGGTGCGCTCAAAAGGGGTGAAAGACATGAGTTCCATTCTTCCGCAATCCTGGCGAGCGAGCCGTCACGTTCATAGAGTGGACGCATGCCCGTCACACACAGCAATCCGCTCGATGACCCCTCCGTGAACCCGTTCGACGTCGCCGCCACCGCGGCCGCCGACATCGCACGGCTGTCCGGCGTCGAGAAGCACGATATCGCCCTCACCCTCGGCAGCGGCTGGGGCAAGGCCGCCGACATCATCGGAGAGACCGTCGCCACGATCCCCGCCACCGAGGTCACCGGCTTCTCCAAGCCCGCGCTCGAGGGGCACGTCGGCACGCTCCGCAGCATCCGCACCGCCGACGGCAAGAACGTCCTCGTCATCGGCGCGCGGACCCACTACTACGAGGACCACGGCGTCCGCCGCGTCGTCCACTCCGTCCGCACCGCCGCGGCCACGGGGGCGAAGATCATGGTCCTCACGAACGGCGCCGGCGGCGTCCGCGAGACCTGGAAGCCCGGCCAGCCGGTACTCATCAGCGACCACATCAACCTCACGGCCGACTCGCCGCTGGAGGGCGCGAACTTCGTCGACCTCACCGACCTCTACTCGCAGCGCCTGCGAGACATCGCTCGCACCGTCGACCCGACGCTCGACGAGGGCGTGTACACGCAGTTCCGCGGTCCGCACTACGAGACCCCGGCCGAGGTGCAGATGGCGAAGATCATCGGCGGTCACATCGTCGGCATGTCGACCGCTCTCGAGGCGATCGCAGCCCGTGAGGCGGGGATGGAGGTGCTCGGCTTCTCGCTCATCACGAACCTGGCCGCCGGCATCCAGAAGACTCCGCTGAGCCATGCCGAGGTGATCGAGGCCGGGCAGTTGGCGGAGCCCGTGATCACGAAGCTCCTGGCCAAGGTCGTCGAGGCGCTGTGAGCGAGGAACTGCTCGCGACGGCGCGGGCATGGCTGCGACAGGACCCCGACCCGCAGACGCGGGACGAGCTCGCCGGGCTGATCACCGGAGCGGCGAGCGGAGATGAGAGCGCCGCCGCCGAGCTCGCCGACCGCTTCGGAACCCGACTCGCCTTCGGCACCGCCGGTCTGCGCGGTGCGCTGGGCGCCGGCAGCAATCGGATGAACCGCGTACTCGTCGCCCAGGCGGCGGCGGGCTTCGCCGCGTACCTGCGCGAGCGGGTGCGGAGTGATCGACCCACCGTCGTGATCGGCTACGACGGTCGACGCAACTCGCGGGTGTTCGCGACCGACTCGGCGGAGATCTTCGCCGGTGCGGGTCTGCGCGCGATCCTCCTCCCCCGTCTACTGCCCACCCCCGTGCTCGCCTTCGCCGTGCGGCACCTCGGCGCCGACGCGGGCGTGATGGTGACGGCGAGCCACAACCCGCCGAACGACAACGGCTACAAGGTGTATCTCGGAGGAGCGGACGACGGCTCGCAGATCGTCGCTCCGGCGGATGCCGAGATCGCGGCGCACATCCAGCGCGTCGCCGATGCCGGCGATGCCGGCGCGTTACCGAGGGACACCGGCTACGAGACGGCTGGAGAGGACGTCGTCGAGGAATATATCCGCGCGACCGCGGCCGTGGCGCCCGCTCCTGCGTCGGCATCCGGCCTCCGGTGGGTCTACACGGCCATGCACGGCGTCGGGTGGGAGACGTTCTCGCGCATCCTGACGGTCGCCGGCTACCCGCATCCGTCGACGGTCCGGGATCAGCTGCATCCGGATGCGACGTTCCGCACGGTGTCGTTCCCGAACCCGGAGGAGCCGGGGGCGATGGATCTCGCGTTCGCGCGGGCACGACAGGTGCGGGCGGACTTCATCCTCGCCAACGATCCGGATGCCGACCGACTCGCGGTCGCGATCCCCGACGAGTCCGCCATCGGCGGGTGGCGTCGACTCACCGGCAACGAGGTGGGACTTCTGCTCGGCGCGCGTGCGGCACGAGCAGCGGAGGGGACACCGGACGCGTCGCTGGCATGCTCGCTGGTCTCCTCGCCCGGTCTCGGTGCGATCGCCGCGCGGCACGGTCTCGCCTTCCACGAGACGCTCACCGGGTTCAAGTGGATCTCGCGGGCACCCGGCATGGTCTTCGGCTTCGAGGAGGCCCTGGGCTACCTCGTGAACCCCGGCACGGTACGCGACAAGGACGGGATCTCGGCCGCCGTCGCGATCCTCGGTCTCGCCGCCGAGGCCCGCGAGCGCGATCTCACGATCGCGCAGCTGCTCGCAGAGCTCGGCGAGGTCTACGGCCACTTCGCGAGCGGTCAGGTGTCGATCCGCGTCGAGGACCTCTCGATCATCGGCACCGTGATGCAGTCGCTGCGCGCCACCCCGCCGAGCACGATCGGCGAGGTTCCGATCGCCTCCGCCGAAGACCTGCTGCATGCACCCGAGGGCACCCCCTCCGGTGACGTGCTGCGCTATCGACTCGACGACGGATCGCGCGTGATCGTGCGGCCCAGCGGCACGGAGCCGAAGCTCAAGGTCTACATCGACGCGAAGGCCGAGTCCGCCGAGGCGGCTGCGCAGAGCGTCGACCGACTCGAGGCCGCGGTCCGCGCGCTGCTGGAGGAGCGCTCCTGAGCGCTGAGGACATGACGACGAGGCGGGTGAGGATCACTGCCCACAACGGCGCCCATGCGCGCCCTGTGGCCGAGCTCGCCCGCCTCGCCCTCGACTTCGGCCGTCCGGTCTCGGTGCGCACCGAGACCGGAGCCGTGGCAGACGTCGGCAGCGTGCTCGCGGTGATGGACCTCGGCCTCGGCGAGGGCGAGACGGTCGTGCTGGAGACGGCGGACGCACCGGGCGCCGAAGCTCTGCTGGAATCGATGGCAGAGGTGCTCGCTCCGCGACCGTTCTGACGCCGACTCTGTTCTGACGCCGGTCCGTTCCGGTGCTCCCGTCCGATCCGGCGGTCAGCCGTCGATGACGGCGACGAGTTCGTCGAGGAAGGCCTCGAACGTCGTGCCCCGTCGCACGATTCGCTGCACGCTGTCGTGTTCGCTGAAGACCTCGACGAGCTGCTCGAACACGGTCTGAAAGGCTGCGCGGTCGCTCTCGCTGAACGCGGCGAGCGCGACGACCTGCACACGTCCGTCTCCCCAGGCCACGGAGCCGTCGGCGACCCCGATCGCGATGGCCGTCCGTACGGCGGACATCTGCAGCGCGTGCGGCACCGCGAGTGCATCCGTGAACGCGGTCGAGGACATCCGCTCCCTCGCGATCGTGTTCTCGACGTAGTCGTGGCCGATCAGTCCGCGTCGCACGAGCGCACCGCCCAGGCGACGGATGATCGCGTCCTCGCCTTCATCGGGCAGCGGGTGGACGAAGGCATCCGCACCGAAGTAGCGCGAGAGCTCCTCGCGGAGCCGGTTGAGCCGACGGCTGCGACGCAGCCTGCTCGCCGCCTGCTGCACGCGTTCGGCATCCGTGTCGGAGAAGAACGGATGGATGCGCACGAAACGCTCCCCCGCCGCTGCGGGCTCGATCGTGCTGAGCACGAGGTCGGTGTCGAACGACGACCAGTCCGGATCCACGCTCGTGATCACGCTCGTGACCTCGATCGACGAGCCCAGCGACCGGTCGACGCTGGAACGCAGCAGCTCGTGGAGTTCGTAGTACCCGGGGCAGACGATCGTCGCGGTGAGGATCGACGCGGCCTTGCGACTGCGTTCGAGTCGGCCGCCCACGTGCATCGCGATGTAGGCGATCTCGTCGTCGTGGATCGGTGAGCCGACGCGGTCGTGCAGCCCGCTCGCGATCGAGACGGCCACCTCGAAGATCATCGGATACGAGGTCTTCAGCGACTTGGTCAGGGGATTGCGCGACAGCGCCCGCGTCTCGGCCCGTCGGAGCAGGTTCTGGATGTGCAGCGCGAGGCGCAGCACGAAGGTGTCGTCGACGAGATCGAGACGGTACTCGGTCGCGGCGCGCTGCAGCTCGTCGCGCACGGCCTGCTCGACGCGCGGCTCGACGCCGCTGCGCGCGACGTCCTGGGTCGCCGTGTCGCCGGGGGCGACAACGCGGGTCAGCACGAGCGACGCGAGATGGGCGCTGTCCCCCTCGCCCAGCCGCACGGCGAAGTGCTCCTCGGCGAGACGGGCGATCACGCCGCCGACCCGCGGGATCTCCTCGCGCGCTCCGGGGTGCGCCGCGGTCAGGGAGTGCCCGGCAGCCACCCGGTCGGCGGCGATCGCGATGTGCAGCAGCACGTCCGAGATCGCGAGCTCATTGACGAAATAGCCGAGCGTTCCGAGCTCCTGCACGAGCGCGGACTTGAACGGGGCCACGGCGCTCGCGTCGACCGCGTTGCCCACGAGCGCGGTGCGGAAGGCTTCGGGATGGAACGTCGCCGCGTCCGACTCGTCGTGCGCCAGGCGGCTGATCAGTCGCCGCCGCGCCTCTTCTCCTCCGCTGAGGCCGACCACCTCGCGGTCGCGATCGAGCACGAGACCCGTGCCCTCGAGGACCGCGCGAACGCGTCCGAGATCCGCCTCGAGCGTCGCCTCGCTGACATGCAGGCGCTCGGCGGTCTCGTAGACATCGATCCCGCCCGGCGCGTCCAGCAGCATACGGACCACTTCGTGCAGGCGCTGCCGCGGCGAGCTCTCCGAACCGGCACGGGTGCGCAGCGCCGCCCGTGCGCCAGGGCCGGACCGATAGCCGGCCGAGCCGGATTCGACGGCGTCGCCCTCGGGGACGCGCGCATTGAGCGCGACGACGTAGGAGCGGATGCTGCGCGGCGTCACGCCGACGAGATCTGCGAGGCCCGCGGCCGTGACCCACGCGTCCTGGCGCAGCAGGATCGAGAGGATCTGGTCCTGGCGCTGACGCGACATCTGTCTCCGATTCCTCCGCGGCGCGGGCGACTGCCCTGTCCGACTCCCATGATGTCAGCATCCGCGCGGGCAGGGGCGGAAGCCCATGTTCCGCAGGGGCGGAAACGATCGTGTTGGCGAGGGCGGTGCCCGGGCTCACAGACTGTTCTCAGAAAGGCGGAATCGATGAAGATCCTCGTGGTGTGCGGCGCCGGTGCGTCCAGCACCTTCGTCGCTCAGCGACTGACCCGTGCGGCGACAGCACACGGACTGTTCTGGAGCGCAGCGGCCGGAACCGAGTCGGCGGTCGGCGCGATCGACCACGATGCGGTCCTGATCGGCCCGCATCTGCGCGACCGCCTCGACGGCATCCGCTCCGTCACGGAGGCGCCGGTGACCGCGCTGCCCGACGACATCTTCGACGACCGCGACGGCGAGCGCACGCTCGCGATCGTCCGCACGCTCCTCGCTGACCACCGCACCACTTCGGAAGGAAGATCATGACCGCCACCCGCACCGTCCGGATCGGCTCATCGCACGGGCTGCACGCCCGCCCCGCCAAGCTCTTCGCGCAAGCCGCGAAAGACGCCGGAATCCCCGTCACGATCGCCAAGGACTCCGGTAAGCCCGTGAACGCGGCGAGCATCCTCGGGGTGATCGCGCTCGCGATCGAGTTCGGCGACTACGTCACGATCACCGCCGACGGCGACGGTGCCGACGCCGTGCTCGACACGCTCACCGAGCTGCTGACCACCGACCACGATCAGGAGAGCGCCGGATGAGCGAGCTCCGCGGAGTCGGTATCGGACTGGGCGTCGCCCAGGGACCGGTCGTGCGCATGACTGAGGCCCTGCCCGCGCCCGAGAACACGCCCAGCACCGTCGGCGTCGACGCCGAGCGCGCCCGCGCCCGTGACGCTGTCGGCGCTGTCGCCGCGGAGCTGAATGCGCGCGGCGAGGCCGCAGGCGGGTCTGCCCAGGAGGTGCTCGAGGCCCAGGCCATGATCGCCGAGGACCCCACGCTGCAGGACGAAGTGGACGCGCGCATCGATGCGGGCAGCACCGCCGAATGGGCCGTGCACGACGCCTTCGCCGGATTCCGTGCGACCCTCGAGGCGGTCGGCGGCTATCTCGGCGAGCGAGCAGCCGACCTCGACGACATCGCACAGCGCGTGCTCGCGCACCTGCGCGGCGTGGCCGCGCCCGGCGTACCGGATCCCGGTCACCCCTACATCCTGGTGGCGCGCGACCTCGCACCCGCCGACACGGCTCTGCTGAACCTCGATCAGGTGCTCGCACTCGTCACCATCGACGGAGGACCGACCTCGCACACGGCGATCCTCGCCCGCGAGAAGGGCATCGTCGCGGTGGTCGGCACCGTGCGGGCGGCGGATCTGGTCGATGGCGAGACCGTGATCGTCGACGCCGCAGCGGGCACCGTGATCACGTCGCCGTCCGACGACGAGAAACAGCGTGCGGCACAGCGCGCCGCCGAGCGGCTGTCCGCGGACACCGCTCCCCTGACTCCCGGCGCCCTCGCCGACGGCACGTCCATCGCACTGCTGGCGAATCTGGGGAAACCTGCGGATGCGGCCGATGCCGTCGCGCGCGGGGCCGAGGGCGTCGGGCTCTTCCGCACCGAGTTCCTGTTCCTCTCCTCGGCGCAGGCGCCGACCGTGGCGCAGCAACGCGAGCAGTACCGCGAGCTCCTGTCGGCGTTCCCCGGCAAGAAGGTCGTCGTCCGGATGCTCGACGCGGGGGCAGACAAGCCACTGGCGTTCCTCAACGACGCGCACGAGGAGAATCCCGCGCTCGGTCTCCGCGGTCTGCGGGCGCTGCGGGCCAGCGAGGACATCCTGCGTGAGCAGCTGACGGCGCTCGCCGAGGCGGATGCCGAGACCGAGGCCGATCTGTGGGTCATGGCTCCCATGGTCGCCACGGTCGAGGAGACGGTGTACTTCACCGATCTCGCCCGCGAGTACGGGCTGAAGACCGCGGGCGTCATGGTCGAAGTGCCCTCGAGCGCGCTGCTCGCGGACCGGGTGCTCGCCCACGCGGACTTCGCGTCGATCGGGACGAACGACCTCACCCAGTACACGATGGCCGCCGACCGCCTGCTGGGTTCCGTGGCCGGCTTCCAGGATCCGTGGCACCCTGCGGTGCTGCGGCTCGTCCGCGAGGTCGGCGCCGCCGGCGCCCGGCTCGGCAAGCCCGTCGGCATCTGCGGCGAGGCCGCCGCGGATCCGCAGCTGGCGGTCGTGCTCGTCGGACTCGGAGCGACGAGCCTCTCGATGGCCCCCTCGGCACTCGCCGACGTGCGGCACACCCTCTCCACCCGAACCCTCGATGAGGCCCGCAGCCTCGCCGAGGCCGCCCTCGCCGCAGACGATGCGGCATCCGCTCGACAGGCCGTGGCGACGCTCGCGGCGACGTTCCCTCACCACTGAAAAGAGAAGAGACCATGACGACGACGTCACCCGCCACCCAGCCAGGTGGCCTCCGCGTAGGCGTGCAGCGGTTCGGCACGTTCCTCTCCGGCATGATCATGCCGAACATTCCCGCGCTGATCGCGTGGGGCATCATCACCGCGTTCTTCATCCCTGTCGGCTGGACGCCGAACGAGCAGCTTGCAAGTGTCGTCGGCCCGTTCATCCACTACCTGCTGCCGATCATCATCGCCTACACGGGCGGAACACTGGTCTACAAGACCCGCGGCGGCGTGGTCGCGGCTATCGCGGTCATGGGAGCGATCGCCGGCTCGGACTATCTGATCGCCCAGGTCAACGCGACTCTTCCCGAGGACAACCAGCTGGGCCAGATCCACATGTTCATCGGTGCGATGATCATGGCTCCGCTCGCGGCCTACACGATGAAGTGGCTCGACTCGCTCTGGGAGGGCAAGATCAAGGCCGGCTTCGAGATGCTCGTGAACATGTTCTCGGCCGGCATCTGGGGCTTCGTGATGGTCGTGATCGGCTTCTACCCGGTGGCCTGGCTGGTGAACGGCATCATGAACGTGCTGTCGACCGCAGTGAACTGGCTGGTGGACACGAACCTCCTGCCGCTGACCAGCATCATCATCGAGCCGGCGAAGGTGTTCTTCCTCAACAACGCCATCAACCACGGTGTGCTCACCCCGCTCGGTACCCAACAGGCGACGGACAGCGGCAAGTCGATCCTGTTCCTCCTGGAGGCCAACCCCGGCCCCGGTGTCGGTCTGCTGCTCGCGTTCACGATCTTCGGCATCGGCGCGGCACGCGCCTCCGCGCCCGGCGCTGCGGTCATCCAGTTCTTCGGCGGAATCCACGAGGTGTACTTCCCCTACGCGCTCATGAAGCCGATCCTCATCGTCGCCCTGATCGCAGGTGGCATGACCGGGGTCACCACCAACATGCTGTTCGGAACCGGGCTCGTCGCGCCTGCCGCACCGGGAAGCATCATCGCGGTGCTCGGGCAGACCTACCGCACCGACTACCTCGGAGTGATCCTCTCGGTGATCCTCTCGGCCGCGGTGACGTTCATCATCTCGATGCTGATCCTGCGCGCGAGCCGGAAGAAGGATCTCGAGAAGGAGGACGCATTCGCTGCCGCTGTCGCGCAGACCGAGGCCAACAAGGGCAAGTCCTCCGAAGCGCTGAGCGGCCTCGTCAAGAACTCGGCGACGACCGCCGTCGCCACGACCCCGATCAGCAACATCGTGTTCGCCTGCGACGCCGGCATGGGCTCGTCCGCCATGGGCGCCAGCGTCCTGCGCAACAAGTTCAAGAAGGCGGGCATCGACGGTGTCACGGTCACCAACCAGGCGATCGCGAACCTCGACGGCACGGCCGACCTCGTCATCACTCAGCAGCAGCTCACCGACCGGGCAAAGGCGCAGTCGCCGAACTCGCTGCACGTCTCGGTGGACAACTTCATGAACTCTCCGAAGTACGAAGAGGTCGTCGAGCTGGTGCGCGAACAGCGCGAGTCCGAGGCCTGATCGAACCGGCAGGGCGGGTGCCACAGCATCCGCCCTGCCGCCACACTCTCAGAAGAGAATCCAGAAAGGAATCATCATGAGCGTTCTCACCCGCGAGCAGATCCGCATCCATTCCGGCTCCGTCACCCAGGCGGCCGCCCTGCAGGAGGCCACCGACATCCTCGTGTCGGTCGGCGCCGTGACCCCCGCCTACGTCGACGCCATGCGTCAGCGCGAGGAGACCGTGTCGACGTTCATGGGCAACGGCCTGGCGATCCCGCACGGCACCAACGACGCGAAGGACGAGATCCTCGCCTCCGCACTGTCGGTGGTCCGCTACGACGGCGGCGTGGACTGGGCGGGTGAGCCGGCCACCTTCGTGATCGGCATCGCGGGTCGTGGTGACGAGCACCTCGAGATCCTGTCGCAGATCGCGATCCTCTTCTCCGACGAGGACGACGTCGCCAGGCTCGCCGCGGCGCAGACGCCCGATGAGCTCTACGACCTGCTCGCCGCGGTGAACGACTGATGAAGGCCGTCCACTTCGGCGCGGGCAACATCGGCCGCGGATTCGTCGGACTGCTGCTGCACGAGGGCGGCTACGAGGTCGTCTTCTCCGACGTCGCCCCCGCGCTCGTCGACGCGATCAACGCGGTCTCCGAGTACACCGTCCATGAGGCGGGGCCCGGCGGCGTCGATCGCACCGTCACCGGATTCCGCGCCGTGAACAGCGCGGAGGAGCCGGATGCCGCTGCCGACGAGGTCGCCTCAGCCGATGTCGTGACCACGGCCGTGGGCCCGACCGTGCTGCGATTCGTCGCCCCGACGATCGTCGAGGGCCTGCGTCGGCGGAGCCCGGACGCCGCGAGACTGCAGGTCATGGCGTGCGAGAACGCGATCGGCGCGACCGATCAGCTCCGCGGCGAGATCGAGAAGGTGGCCGGCCCCGACGCCGTCGAGCTCCTCTCCCGCGCGGTGTTCGCGAACACCGCCGTGGACCGGATCGTGCCCGCCCAGGCCCCCGGCCAGGGCGTCGACGTCACCGTGGAGCCCTACGTCGAGTGGGCGATCGAGGCACCGCCGTTCGGTGACGCCCGCCCGTCGATCCCCGGGGCGCATTTCGTCGACGCGCTCGCGCCGTACATCGAGCGCAAGCTCTACACGGTCAACACCGGCCATGCTGCCACCGCCTACCTCGGCGCGCAGGCGGGAGCCGCGACGATCGCCCAGGCGCTCGCGATCCCCGAGGTCGCCGAAGGCGTCGCCGCCGCCCTCGAGGAGACCTCGGCCGTCCTCGCGGCGGAGCACGGCCTCGACCCTGCGGACCTCGCCGCTTACCGGGCGAAGATCCTCGAGCGCTTCCGCAATCCCGCGCTCGAGGACGGAGTCGAGCGGGTGGGGCGACAGCCGCTGCGCAAGCTCTCCCGCCACGAGCGCTTCATCGGACCGGCGGCGATGGCCGCCGAGCGCGGCCTCTCGACGTCGGCGCTCGTTCGTGCGGTCTCGGCCGCCCTGTCATTCGTCGATCCCGCAGACCCGCAGGCGGTGGAGTTGCAGGAGCGGCTGAGGTCCGAGGACGCCACCGCGCTGACCGCGGCGATCACGGGTCTCGACCCCGAGCATCCGCTGTTCCCTGCGGTCCGGGATGCGATCAGCGCCCGCCAGGAGGAGCTCGACCTGCTCTGACCCCTGTACGCGTCGTGCCTCGGCGGTGACGGGTCCGGTCGGTTACGATCGGTTCACCCGGACCCGACCGGGGCACAGCGCTGTGCAGGGAGACAGATGAACACCTATGCCGTGATCGGTGCCGGCCCGTCAGGGGCTCGCCGCCGCGAGAGCGCTCAGCAGACGCGGCATCCGCGTCGAAGGATATGAAGCGTCGCACGGCGTCGGCGGCCTCTGGGACATCTCCAATCCGCGCAGCACGATGTACGAATCAGCGCACCTCATCTCCTCGCGGACCACCACCCAGTTCGCCGAGTTCCCGATGCGCTCCGACGTGGACTACCCGAGCCACCGGGTGCTCCTGGAGTACTTCCGCCAGTACGCCGACGAGTACGGGCTCCGAGACCTCTTCCGCTTCGACACGAGGGTCACGCGACTGGAACCCCACGACGACGGCTGGGACCTCACCAGCATCGGTCCCGACGGCGAGTCGACCCGGTGGTACACGGGGGTGGTGCTCGCGAACGGCACCCTCGCCGAGCCGCACATCCCCTCTTTCCCCGGGGAGTTCTCCGGAGAGATCCAGCACACCAGCGCATACAAGTCGGCAGAGGGGCTCCGCGGCAGACGGGTGCTGCTGATCGGCGCGGGCAACTCCGGGTGCGACATCGCCGTCGATGCCGTGCACCACGCGACTTCGGTGGACATGAGCGTGCGCCGCGGCTACTACTTCGTCCCGCGGTATCTGTTCGGCCGCCCGAGCGACACGCTCAACCAAGGAAGGCCGCTGCCCGCGCGGCTGAAGCAGGCGGTGGACAGCCGCGTCCTGAAGATGTTCACCGGCGACCCGGTACGGTTCGGCTTTCCGAAGCCCCGCTATCGCATCTACGAGTCGCATCCGATCGTCAACACCATGGTCCTGGGCCACCTCGGTCAGGGTGACCTGCGCATCCGCCCCGACATCGAGCGATTCGACGGCAGCATCGTGCGCTTCCGAGACGGCACATCGGGCGAGTACGACCTCGTCCTCCTGGCGACCGGCTACACGCTCGACTATCCGTTCGTCTCGCGTGAGCACCTGCACTGGCAGGGCGCCGCACCGCGACTGTTCCTCAACATGTTCCCCGCGTCCTTCAACGGGCTGTACGTGATGGGGATGATCGAGGCATCAGGGATCGGCTGGCAGGGGCGCTACGAGCAGGCGGATCTGCTCGGTTCCTATCTGGCCGCTGTCGATCAGGAGCCGGCGCGCGCCGAGCGGTTCCGGCAGCGGGTGAACCGCGAGCCCTGGCCCGACGTCACCGGCGGTTATCACTACCTCGGCCTCGACCGCATGGCGTACTACGTCAACAAGGACGCCTACCGGGGCGCGATCCGCCGCGAGCAGGCGGCCCTGGAGAAGACGTCATGAACGTCGACGACGTGGTGCTGAGCTTCACCCCCGGTTCCCTCACGGTCCTCAACGTCGTCCTCGGACTGATCATGTTCGGGATCGCCCTGGACACCTCGCCCGCCGACTTCAAGGTCGTGGCGAAGCACCCGAAGCCGTTCGTGATCGCGATCCTCGCCCAACTGCTCCTGCTGCCGATCGCCACCTTCCTGCTCACTCTCGTGCTCCCGGTGAGCCCGTCCATGGCGCTGGGGATGCTCCTGGTGGCGTGCTGCCCACCCGGTAACATCTCGCAGGTGCTGACGCATCGCGCGGGCGGCAACGTCGCGCTCTCGGTCTCGCTGACGGCGGTCGGCAACCTCGTCTACATCGTCGCGATGCCGCTGAGCATCACGTTCTGGGCGTCGCTGCACCCGACAGCACGCACGTTGCTGCGATCGGTGGAGCTCGACCCCTGGCGGATGCTGCTCGAGATCCTCCTCATCGTCGGTCTGCCGTTCGCGCTGGGGCTGCTGATCCGCGCCAGACTGCCCTCGGTCACGCGCCGGGTGCAGCCGTTCGTGAAGTGGTTCAGCCTCATCGCGCTGCTCGGCTTCATCCTGGCCGCCCTGGTCGGCAACTGGTCGGTGTTCGTGCAGGTCCTCGGCGTGATCCTGCTCGTGGTCACCGTGCACGACGCGGTGGCCCTGGCGCTCGGCTACGGCACGGCGGTCGTGGGCGGCCTCGGTACGCGCGAGCGGAAGGCCATGACCTTCGAGGTCGGCATCCGCAATGCGGGCCTGGGTCTCGGCCTCGTGTTCCTCTTCTTCGATGGTCTCGGCGGCATGGCGATCGTCGCCGGATGGTGGGGGATCTGGGACATCGTCGCCGGACTCGTCGTGGCTGGGCTCTGGGCTCGGCACACGCGACGGCGCACCGGCAGCCCGACCGGAGACGCGACCAGGACGGCAGCCGCATGACGCGTGTGCTGATCACGGGAGGTGCGGGCTTCCTGGGCTCGCACGTCGCGCAGGCGCTCGCCCTCCGACCCGACGTCGAGCTCGTGGTGTCCGCCGATGTCCGCTCCGGCTCGCCCCGAGAGGGCATCGTCGACGAGCGACTCGACGTGACGGATGCGCCGTCGATCGCTCCCCTGCTGCGCGAGCATCGCATCGACACCGTCGTGCATCTCGCGGCCATCGTGAACCCTGGCCGCGATGTCGAGCGCGAGTTCCGCGTCGACGTCACCGGCACGGCCGACGTTCTGCGGGCGTGCGTCGAGACAGGGGTGCGGCGCATCGTGGTGTCCAGCTCCGGTGCCGCATACGGATATCACGCCGACAACCCGGAGTGGATCGACGAGGAGCAGCCGCTGCGCGGCAACGACGAGTTCCCCTACTCCAGGCACAAGAGGCTCGTCGAGGAGATGCTCGCCGAACACCGGCGCACGCACCCGGAGCTGGAGCAGGTCGTCTTCCGCATCGGTACGATCCTCGGCCCGTCCGTGCGCAACCAGATCACCGCGCTGTGGGACGGCCCGCGCATCCTGCGCATCGCCGGCTCCGACTCGCCGTTCGTGTTCGTATGGGCCGACGACGTCGCCGCGGCCATGACGCTGGCCGCGACGGACGGACCGCCCGGCGTCTTCAACGTGGCGGGTTCCGGGCGGCTCACGGTGCCGCAGATCGCGGAGCGCCTCGGCAAGCCGCTGCTCACCGTACCCGCCTGGGCGCTGTCGATCGCATTGCGCATCGGGCGGACCCTGCGCCTGACCGAGCACGGGCCGGAGAAGGTCCGCTTCCTCCGGTACCGCCCGGTGCTCTCGAACACACGTCTCGTCACGGAGTTCGGATACCGACCGCGCCGCACGAGCGCAGAGGCCTTCGAAGCGTACCTGGAGAGCCACCCGGGGGTCGCGCACAGGGGAATCGCCTAGCCTGTAGGCGTGCAGAAGAAGCGTGGACGCCGCGTCCTGAAATGGTTCCTCTGGAGTCTCGTCGCCCTTATGGTGCTCGGGGTCGGCGGTATCGTCGCGTGGAGCCAGATCGGCGTCATGGGGGCGGAGCCGGGACCGTTGGCGAGCGTCGAGGAGAATCCGGCCATCACCGTGACGGATGCCGAACAGGGAATCGTCCTGGCGCCCGCTGACGGCGCCTCCGAGATCGGTCTCGTCTTCGTGCCCGGCGCGAAGGTCGACCCGTCGGCGTATGCGGCGATCCTGCAGGGCGTCGTCGAGGACGGCGTCACCGTCGTCATCACCCGTCCGTGGCTCAACCTCGCGTTCTTCGACCTGCGCGGGCTGGACTCCTTCACCTCGGCCGCGCCCGACATCGACACCTGGGCCGTCGGCGGCCACTCCCTCGGCGGTGTCCGCGCATGCCGGCTCGCGGCCGACGCCGATGCGCTCGTGCTGTTCGGCTCCTACTGCTCGAACGATGTCTCGGACTCGTCCCTCGCGGTGCTGAGCATCTCGGGCAGCGAGGACGGGCTCTCCACGCCGGAGAAGATCGACGGTGCTCGAGACCTCTTGCCGGCGGATGCCGAGATGATCCAGATCGACGGCGCCTCGCACGCCTCGTTCGGCGACTACGGACCTCAGGCCGGCGACGGGACGCCAGCGATCTCGGACGAGGAGATGCACGAGCAGGTCACCGCGCTGCTCGACGAATTCTTCGCGACGCTCCGCTGACGTCCGTCGGTGCATCTCAGCCGATGCGCGAGATCAGGTCCTCCACGGTCATCCCGTAGTCGATGCGCACCACGGGGAGCGCGAGCTTGTCGGTGCCGATCGTCACGTACCCGGGCTCGATCGTGCGTGCCATCTCGAATCCGGCCTGCGCGACCCCCTGCTTCGCGGTGTCGTTGTAGTGACCGTAGGGATAGGCCACGACCTCGCGGACGCCGAGGACATCAGCCGACGTGGTGAGATCTGCGGCGATCTGATCGGCCGTCCAGTTCACCATCCGCCCCTTGCCGTTCTCGCCGGCCTGATGCATGTCGTGCGTGTGGGAGCGGCGCTGGACGAAGATCGAGGGCGCGGGGTCCTGCCGCGCCGAGGTGATCATGAACGACGTCGACAGCAGCTGCAGCCGGTCGACCACGGGCACCGCGAGATCGAACCAGCTCTGGTCCGCATCATCGTCCGTGATGATGACCGAGCGCTCCGGCAGGAACAGCCGACCGTCGATGAACGCGCTCAGCTCGTCCCACGTGGGCAGGTAGAAGCCCGTCGTCGCGATGTGCTCCATCTGCGCATCGAAGTCGCCGATGTAGGCGTAGTTGCCTCGGAGCCAGCCCGACTCGCCCTCCGGCTTCGTCGTGAACTGGTGGTACATGAGGATCGCGACGTTCGTGTCGGCCGCCACGTTCTGCTCGGGCGTGGTCCAACCGGCGAACAGCTCGATCCGCTGATCCGTGCAGACGACCCGATCAGCACCGTTGACTCGCGCAGCGGCGGTCAGACTCTGCGCATCCGTCGGAGTCGGATACCAGCCGCCGAACACCCTGCCGTCCGCCGTCGGGATCGGCAGCGAGTGATACACGTCGTCCTGTCGCTGCAGCATAGGCTCAGCAGGCGCACCGTCGCCCGAGAACGTCAGCGCACACGCCAGCGGATCGTCGGCATCCTTCAGCAACTGCTCCACCGGACTCAGCGGCGGACGCTCGACGACCGCGCCGCCGGCCCGCGGTTCCTGCGGTTCAGGTTCTCTGGACGACATCGCCGCGTAGGTGCCGACTGCTCCCCCTCCGAGGAGCACGACGGCGGTGAGGATGACTCCGATGACTCTGCGCTTGCGCGACCCCCCGGTCGACATGGTCTAGACGTCGAAGCCGTCGGCGATCATCTCGACGAGCTCCTCCCGCTCCTCGACCGGGAGGAAGGCCGCAGACGCGGCATTGAACTGGAATGTCTCGAGGTCGTCCAGCCCGTACTCGAACGCGTCCGCGAGCAGAGCGAGCTCACGGGTGAGCGAGGTGGCGCTCATGGTGCGGTTGTCGACGTTCACGGTGACGGCGAAGCCCAACTGGTAGAGCAGGTCGAACGGGTGATCGGCGAGCGTGGTCCCCCACCGCGCGATCGCTCCGGTCTGCAAGTTCGAGGAGGGCGACAGCTCGAGCGGGATCTCGCGATCGCGCACCCAGCGTGCGAGGTCGCCGAACTGCACCTGCACCTCATCGCCCTCCTCGGTGACGACCTGGAGGTCCTCCGCGATGCGCACTCCGTGACCGAGACGGAGGGCTCGCCCGTCGAGAAGCGCCGAACGGATCGACGCGAGTCCGGCGGCTTCGCCCGCGTGCACGGTCACCGGGAAGAAGTTGTCAGCGAGGAAGTCGAAGGCTGCGCGATGGTCCGAGGCCGGGAAACCGTCTTCGGGTCCCGCGATGTCGAACCCGACGGCGCCGCGGCCGCGGAAATCAATCGCGAGCTCCGCGATCTCACGGGAACGGTCGGTGTGCCGCATCGCGGTGAGGAGCTGGCCGACGCGGATGCTGCGGCCCGAGCGGTCGGCGGCGTCCTCGCCCTCCTCGATGCCCTGCTGGACGGCCTCGACGGCCTGTTCGAGCGAGAGTCCGCGGAGGAGGTGCTGTTCCGGCGCCCATCGGACCTCGCCATAGATCACTCCGTCGGCCGCCAGATCCTGCACGAACTCGCGTGCGACCCGCGTCAGTCCCTCGGTCGTCTGCATGACGGCGAGAGTGACGTCGAAGGTCTTCAGGTACTCCACCAGCGACCCGGAGTCGCTCTTCTTCGCGATCCAGGATCCGAGCTTCGCCGGGTCGGTCGCCGGCAGGTCGACGCCGATCGCGTCCGCCAGCTCGATGATCGTCGCCGGTCGAACCGCTCCGTCGAGGTGGTCGTGCAGCGACACCTTCGGCAGGCTGCGCACGGAGACGCCCTGGATGGTGGCGTCGCCGCTCTTGTCGATCGACATGGGAGATCCTCTCGGTCGCGGAATCGCTCAGTCCAGGCTATCGTCCGAGCGGCTCACGCCGTGATGCGCTCCCGGACGATCGGGCCGCGCCCGACGGCGCTCGACGGGTCACCGATCTCCCACGCGCCTTCGAGGGCTTCGAGGGCGCGAGGGAAGCGGGCTTCGTCGGCAGCCGAGAGCGTGAACAGCGGCTGGCCCGCGACGACCTGGTCGCCGGGCTTCGCGTGCAGGTCGATGCCGGCTTCGAAGATCACCGGGTCCTCGGCACGGGCACGGCCGGCGCCGAGGCGCCATGCCGAGATGCCGAAGGGCAGCGCCTCCAGGCGCGTCAGCACACCGTCGGCCGGGGCCGTGACGACGTGCGTCTCGCGGGCCGTCGGCAGCGGGGCGTCGGGGTCGCCGTCTTGCGCGCGGATCATCGCCTTCCAGGTGTCCATCGCCCGCCCGTCGTCGAGCGCCTTCTCGACATCGGCATCCGGCTGACCGGCCAGGGCGAGCATCTCCCTGGCGAGGGCGATCGTGAGCTCTCTGACGTCGGCGGGGCCGCCGCCAGCGAGCACCTCGACGGACTCGCGGACCTCGTTCGCGTTGCCGATCGCGAGACCCAGCGGGACGTTCATGTCGGTGAGCAGGGCCGTGGTCGCGACGCCGGAATCGGTGCCGAGCGCGACCATCGTCCGTGCGAGCTCCCGGGCGCGGTCGATGTCCTGCATGAAGGCGCCGGATCCGAACTTCACGTCGAGCACGAGCGCGTCGGTGCCCTCGGCGATCTTCTTCGACATGATGCTCGACGCGATGAGCGGGATCGCCTCGACCGTGCCGGTGACATCGCGCAGCGCGTACAGCTTCTTGTCCGCCGGGGCGAGGCCAGAACCCGCCGCGCAGATCACCGCGCCGACGTCGGACTGCATCTGCGCGAACATCTCCTCGTTGCTGAGCGCAGCGCGCCAGCCGGGAATGGACTCGAGCTTGTCGAGCGTGCCGCCGGTGTGGCCGAGGCCGCGGCCGGAGAGCTGCGGGACGGCCACCCCGAACGCCGCGACGAGCGGGGCGAGCGGCAGCGTGATCTTGTCGCCGACACCGCCGGTGGAGTGCTTGTCGACGGTCTTCTTGCCGAGGCTCGCGAAGCTCATCCGCTCGCCCGAGGCGATCATCGCGTCGGTGAGCACGCGGATCTCGTCACGCTCCATACCGCGCTGGAACACCGCCATCGCGAACGAGGCCATCTGCGCGTCGGAGACATAGCCGCGGGTGTAGGCGTCGACCATCCAGCGCAGCGCCGGCTCGGGGACGACTCCGCCGTCGCGCTTCGCGCGGATCACATCCACGGCGTCGAAAGGCTCAACGCTCATCGGGCGTCCTCCAAGTCCCTCGGGCCGAACGCATCCGGCAGTACTTCATCGATCGTGCGGATGCCGGAGACGGTCTCCAGCAGCATTCCGGGCATGGCGTGCTCGAAGAGCAGCTGGCGGCAGCGCCCGCACGGCATGATCGTCTCGCCATCGTTGTTCACGCAGACGAAGGCGACGAGCTTGCCGCCGCCCGACATGTGCAGGTCGCCGACGAGCGCGCACTCCGCGCACAGCGTGACGCCGTACGAGGCGTTCTCGACGTTGCAGCCGGCGACCACGCGTCCGTCGCTCACGAGAGCAGCAGCCCCCACGCGATACCGGGAGTACGGCGCGTACGCCTTGGTCATCGCATCCGTGGCGACCTGACGCAGGTCGTCCCAGTCGATGTCTGTCATTCTCGGTCTCCTAGGACTTGATGTACGGCTTGCCGCTGGCCGCCGGCCCGCGGATCTGACCGGCGAAACCGGCCACCGCGAGCAGCGTGACCACGTACGGCAGCATGAGCATGAACTCGCCGGGGATCGGCGTCTTCAGGATCGACAGCAGGTTCTGCAGGTTCGTCGCGAAGCCGAAGAGCAGCGCCGCGAGGGTCGCGCGGATCGGGTCCCAACGTCCGAAGATGACGGCGGCGAGGGCGATGAAGCCGAGGCCGGCGGTCATGTCCTTACCGAACTGCGGAACCGAGACCAGCGTGAAGTACGCGCCTCCGACGCCGGCGATCGCACCGGCGAGCAGGACGTTCCAGAACCGCGTGGCGTTGACCTTGATGCCGACGGTGTCGGCGGCCTGTGGGTGCTCACCGACCGCGCGGAGCCGCAGTCCCCACTTGGAGCGGTACAGCCCCCAGGCGACCACGCCGACGGCGATGAACATGAGATAGACGATGAAGGTCTGATTGAACAGGACCGGGCCGATGATCGGGATGTCGCTCAGCAGCGGGATCTCGATGCGATCGAATCGCACTGGCGCGTTCAGCGTCTGCTCGTTCGGCGCCAGCAGCGCGCCGTACAGGAAGCCGGTGAGTCCGGTGACCAGCACGTTCAGCACGACACCGACGATGACCTGCTCGACGAGGTACTTGATGGCGAACGCCGCGAGCACGCTCGCCACGAGCACGCCGCCGAGCATCGCTCCGATCAGGCCGACGAACGGGTTGCCGGTGATGCTCGAGAGAAGGGCCGCGGAGAACGCCCCGAGGAGAAGCTGCCCCTCGATCGCCACGTTCACGACACCCGCCCGCTCGCCGATCACTCCGCCGAGGGCGCCGAACACCAGTGGGACGGACAGCGAGACCGCGCCGAACAGCAGGCTCGTGACGGGCACCAGGCCCCCCGCTCCGGCCCACACGAGGAAGGCGAAGACCGCGATCACTCCGAAAGCGAGAACCAGCCAGAGCGACGGCGACCGGTAGGTCCACGCCCGCAGGAACGAGGCGACCACCAGGACGACGAGGATGGCGATCGAGACCCAGATGGTCGCGCCGGTCGGCAGACCGACATCGGGGAGCTCGAACGACTGCGAGGAGTCGCCGAGGCGGAACGTGCTGGTTCCCGATCGCGGCACGAGCAGCACGAGCAGAGCGAGCAGCGCCGTGGCCGCGGCGAGCACGATGGGCGCCTTCAGGTGCCGCTCCTTCACGGTGGCGAGCTGGACGGTCCCGTCCGCTGCCTGGGTCTGCGCGAGGGACATCATGCGGCCACCGCCTTCTTCGCGGACTTGGCTCTCGCCTTGGCCGCCTTCTCCGCATCGGACTTGGGCAGGAAGAACACAGCGCGCAGCAGCGGCGGAGCCGCGATGAAAAGCACGACGAGCGACTGCACGACGAGCACGATGTCCACCGGGATGTCCTGTGCCTGCATCGAGAACGAGCCCGCCTTGAGAGCGCCGAAGAGGATGCCTGCGGCGAAGGTGCCCCACGCCCGGCTGCGGCCGAGCAGGGCGACCGTGATGGCGTCGAATCCGATGCC
The DNA here is from genome assembly GCF_044987415.1 of Microbacterium sp. ZW T5_45. NCBI lineage: Bacteria > Bacillati > Actinomycetota > Actinomycetes > Micrococcales > Microbacteriaceae > Microbacterium > Microbacterium sp. ZW T5_45. The sequence goes on from NZ_JBJDRJ010000016.1 coordinate 46,591, forward strand.
GGCGTCGATCGTCTCGGTGATGCCGGTGGTCACGGCACCCTGCACCTGATTCATACCGGCGAGACCCGCGAGGCCTCCGGCGAAGAGCATGGCGTATACGTACACGCGCGGCACACTGATCCCGGCCGCACGGGCGGCGTGCGGGTTCTCGCCGACCGCGCGCATGCGGAGTCCGAGGCTGGACCGCTCGATGAGCCACCAGACGAACAAGGTTGCGATGATGACGAACACGAAGCCCAGGTCGAGCAGCGGGAACTTGGGTCCGAGAAGCTCGGGGAACTGCGCCGACTCTGGCGTCGCGTAGCCGAGTGCCTGGTTCGTTCCGGGCTTCTGCAGCAGACCCGGCGTGCGGATCATCCACAGCAGCAGGTAGTACGCGACGTAGTTGAGCATGATCGTGAGGATCACCTCGTGAGCGCCGGTGCGCGCCTTGATGAGACCGGCGATCGCACCCCACAGGGCTCCGCCCGCGATGCCCGCGATCAACGTCACGGGGATGTGCAGCCAGATCGGCAGGTCGAGACCGAAGGTCAGAAGCCCCGCGATGCCCACGCCGAACAGCATCTGTCCGCGGGCACCGATGTTGAACAGACCGACGCGGAAGGCGAGGGCGACGCCGAGACCTGCCGCGATCAGCGGGGCCGCGAAGCCCAGCGTGTTCGTCAGCGGCTTGATCTGCGCGGCGAAGTCGGCGCCGCGGGCGTTGAAGATCGCTCCGCGGAACAGCGCCTCGTAGCCGTTGTAGACCGCGTTCCAGACTGCGGCGAACGTGTCGCTCGGACGCTGGAAGAAGTATCCGGATGCTGTCAGCACGTCCTCGTTCGTGAACGCGATGAGCACACTGCCGACGACGAGGGCGAGGAACACGGCGAGCACGGTGGTGACCGCGCTCCCCCGCAGGATCTCCTTGAGGATCACATTGCCGCGCGGTGGCGGCGGTACCTCGCCGGTCAGCGGCCCGGTCGCGCGCGGGAGCTGCTCCGCCGGCAGTCCGGTGGTCGCGTCATCCGCTCCCGGTGTCGTCCCGCTCATGCGGCAACCTCCCCATCGGCGGCGCCCGCCATCATCAGCCCGAGCGTCTCGCGCGGGGTGTCGCCGGGGACGATCCCGACGATGGTTCCTCGGTACATGACCGCGATGCGGTCGGCGAGAGCTGCGACCTCGTCGAGCTCCGTGGAGACGACGATCACGGGGATGCCCGCATCGCGCGTCTCGATGATGCGCTTGTGGATGAACTCGATCGAGCCGACGTCGACGCCTCGAGTCGGCTGCGCGGCGACGAGCAGTCGGAGCTCCCTGCTCATCTCTCGTGCGATGACGACCTTCTGCTGGTTCCCACCGGACAGTGTCCCCGCCGGTGTGTCGGCGCCCTGTGTGCGGATGTCGTACTCGTGGATGCGGGCCTTCGCGAACTCCTCGAGCTCACCGCGGCGGATCGTGCCGACCCGGCTGAACGCGGGATCCGTCGAGCGGTCGAGGATCAGGTTCTCCGCGACGGAGAACCCTCCGACGAGTCCGTCCTCGTTGCGATCCTCCGGAACGAAGCCGACACCCGCATCGAGGATCGCGCGGACGCTTCGTCCCACCAGGTCGGTGCCGTCGAGTGTGATGGTGCCCTCGACCCGGGGGGCGAGTCCGACGATCGCCTCGACGAGCTCGGTCTGGCCGTTGCCCTGGACTCCGGCGATCGCCAGAACCTCTCCGGGGCGGACCTCGAAGTCGACCCCGTCGACGACGATGGCGCCGGTCGGGGTGAGGACGCGCAGCTTCTCGACCTTCAGGCCGCCGGTGCCGAGGTTCGGACGGTCCTTGTGCACCGTCAGCTCGACGGCGCGGCCGACCATGAGCGAGGCGAGCTCCGCATTGCTGGCGGTCGGCGATGCCTCGCCGACGATCTTGCCGAGACGCACGATCGTGATCCGGTCGGCGACCTCCCGCACCTCGCGCAGCTTGTGCGTGATGAACACGATCGCCGTGCCCTCCTCGCGGAGCTGGCGCATGATGCCCATGAGCTCGTCGGTCTCCTGCGGCGTGAGCACGGCGGTGGGCTCGTCGAACACGAGGACCTTCGCATCGCGCGAGAGGGCCTTGATGATCTCGACGCGCTGCTGGACGCCGACGGGCAGGTCGCCCACGATCGCGTCGGGGTCGATGTCGAATCCGAAGCGGGCGGCGACGGCGCGCACGTGCTCACGCGCCTTCGCGATGTCGAGGGTGCCGAGGCCCTTGGTCTGCTCGTGTCCGAGCATGACGTTCTCAGCGACCGTGAAGACGGGCACGAGCATGAAGTGCTGGTGCACCATTCCGATGCCGGCGTTCATCGCGTCGCCGGGGCCGCGGAATCGCTGGACCGCGTCGTCCAGCAGGATCTCGCCCTCGTCGGCCTGGTACAGGCCGTAGAGGACGTTCATGAGCGTGGACTTTCCCGCGCCGTTCTCGCCGAGGAGGGCGTGGATCTGCCCTGGTTCGACCACCAGATCGATGTGGTCGTTGGCGACGAGACTGCCGAAGCGCTTGGTGATGCCACGGAGTTCGAGCTTCATATCTGCACCCTATCCAGAGAGTTCGAGGAAGAGCAGACGCGGGTATCGACGATGATTCCTCGCGCCGGTCGTGCTGGGGGTCGTGCGTGCGGACGCCATCCACGGCACGGGGCGAGTGGTCGACGTCACCACTCGCCCCGCCATGGATGTCAGCGACTCACGGGGAGTTCGGCGACTCCACAGTGATGTCACCGGCGATGATCTGCTCCTGCAGAGCCGCGATCTCATCCGTCAGGCCCTCCGGGAGGTCACCCTCGAAGGAGCCGAAGCCCGAGAGCTTCACACCCTCGTTCTCGAGCGTGCCGATGTAGGGAGCCGGGTCGAAGTCACCCTCGGAGGCAGCGATGGTCGCATCCTCCACGGCGACGTCGATGGCCTTCATGATCGAGAACAGCGTCACGTCGGCGACACTCGGGTCTGCGACGGCGAGGTCGCTGTCCACGCCGACGAGCAGGGTGTCCTTGCCGCTGTCGGCGATGGCCGCCGCAGCGCTCTGGTAGACCGGACCGCCGACGGGGAGGATGACGTCGACGCCCTGGTCGAGCACACCCTGTGCGGTCTGCTTCGCGGTGTCGTTCGCGTCGAAGCCGCCCGTGAACGAACCCTTCTGCGTGGCGATGTCCCAGCCGAACAGCGCGACCGACGCCGACTTGTCCTCGTTGTACTTCTCGACGCCGAGCTGGAAGCCGTCCATGAACACGGCGACCGACGGGATCTGCATGCCGCCGAAGGTGCCGACCTTGTTCACACCGCTCTGCGCGGACCATGCAGCCGAGGCGTATCCGCCGAGGTAGGCCGCCTGAGCGGTGTCGAAGACCAGGGGCTTGATGTTGGGAGCGTCGACCTCGCCGTCGAAGTCGTTGTCGGCCCAGTCGTCGATGATCGCGTAGTCGATGTCGGGGTTCGCGAGAGCGGACTCTACGGTGGCCGCCGAGAGCTTGAATCCGACCGAGACGATCAGGGAGCAGCCCTCGGAGACGGCGGTCTCGAGGTTCGGCGCGTAGTCGTTGTCGTTCGCCGACTCGAACTCGAGGGGCTTGACGCCGAGGGTGTCCGCGGCGCGGTCCATGCCCTCCTTGGCCGACTGGTTGAACGACTTGTCGTTCCAGCCGCCCGCGTCGGAGACGAGGCAGGGCAGGAAGTCGGATGCTGCCTCGCCGCCGCCCGAGCCGCTGCCCGAGTCGGTGGGAGCCTGGCCGCAGCCGGCGAGAGCGAAGATCACGCCCGCGGCGACGGTCGCGCCCAGAAGCTTCTTGGTGGTGGAGATGGTCAACTCAGTGCCTCCCTGAACGGAACCGCGTCCCTCGCGGATCGCTCAAAGTTACCTACTGTTTCAGCGTTTGCGTAGGCCGCCGACCCGCGCCGTGGGGAATCTTTACAAACCTGAAATCTATTCCGCAGATGAGCATGCAAGCGTGCTCATCAGAGCACATCGCCCCGACCGGTGAGCTTGAGCGACTCCACGACGCCCTTGACCCGCTGAGCGTTCTCCACCGTCGTCACGAGCAGCGCATCCGGGGTGTCCACCACCACGATGTCCTGCACTCCGACGAGGCTGATCACCCGGCTGGTCTGACTCACCAGGATGCCGCTCGCAGCATCGGACAGCACCCGCGCCTTCGGGCCGAGCACCGCGAGGTCGTTCTTGCGCCCGTTGGTGATGAGCTTGGTGAGCGATGCGAAGTCGCCCACGTCATCCCAGTCGAAGTGCCCCGGCACCACGGCGAGCTTGCCGCGCTGCGCCGCGGGCTCCGCGACGGCGTAGTCGATCGCGATCTTCTTGAGCCGCGGCCAGATCCGATCCACGGCGGGTCCCCGGCGCTCGCGATCATCCCAGGCCTCGGCGAGTTCGAGGAGGCCGGCGTGAAGCGCGGGCTCATTGGCCGCGAGCTCATCGAGGAGCACGCTCGCCTTGGCGATGAACATGCCCGCATTCCAGAGATAGGTGCGTTCGGCGAGATACGCCTTCGCGGTCTCGAGATCGGGCTTTTCGACGAAGCTCTCGACGAGGGCGGCCTCTCGCGCGCCGTCGACGACCAGCTCGGGCCCCTTCTTGATGTATCCGAAGCCGATGGCGGGCTCGGTGGGCGTGATTCCGATCGTGCAGATGTATCCCTCGCGCGCGACCTCGACCGCGTCGCGGACCGCGAACTCGAACACCCGGGTCCCGCGGATGACGTGGTCGGCACTGAAGGATCCGATGATGACGTCCGGATCCCGCCGGTGCAGGACCGCCGCGGCCAAGCCGATCGCCGCCGCCGATTCACGGGGCTCGGACTCGAGGAACACGTTGAGGTCGGCGATGCCCGGCAGCTGCTCCTCCACTGCGGCGCGGTGCGCGCGGCCCGTGACGACGGCGATCCGGTCGGGACCGGCGAGCGGTTCGAGCCGATCCCAGGTGTCGCGGAGCAGGGAGTGACCAGACCCCGTCAGGTCGTGCAGGAACTTCGGGGCGTCGGCCCGCGACAGCGGCCAGAGCCTGCTGCCGATGCCTCCGGCGGGGATCACGGCGTAGAAGTTCGGGATCGTGTTGTTCACCTGGCCAGCGTAGCCCGCGCAGACATCTTGACGTCGAGATACTTAGGCTACCCTTCCTCGCTCACAGCGATCCGACAGGAATAGGATTGACCCCGATCGGGCGTGCCTGATGTTCTCCGCAGGCTACGTGGACCACACAGCGCACGCGACCGAGTCACTTCGATCCAGGGAGGGACGACCGTGTCCACGAGCGCTCGCTTGACACCGTCGATTTCGGAAACCACGTCCAAGACGCCGCGCGGAACCCTCTACCGGGGTCGAGAGGGCATGTGGTCGTGGGTGCTTCACCGCATCACCGGAGTCGCCATCTTCTTCTTCTTGTTGGTGCACGTGCTCGACACGGCGCTGATCCGGGTGTCCCCCGAGGCGTACAACGCCGTGATCGGCACCTACAAGAACCCCGTCATGGCGATCGGCGAGGTCGTGCTCGTGGCGGGCATCGTGTTCCACGCGATGAACGGTCTGCGCATCATCGCAGTCGACTTCTGGTCGAAGGGCGCCCGTTACCAGCGTCAGCTCTTCTGGGGCGTGCTCCTGGTGTGGGGCATCATCATGGCCGGCTTCGTGCCGCGCCACCTCATGCTCGCGTTCGCCGGATTCGGAGGGGGTCACTGATGACCGCTCAGACCGTCGCCGCTCCGGCGCGCCGCCGCCGCAGCGTCAACCTCGAGAAGTGGGGCTGGCTGTTCATGCGCGGCTCGGGCATCGTCCTCGTCGTGCTGATCTTCGGCCACCTCTTCATCAACCTCATGGTGGGCGACGGCATCCATGCCCTGGACTTCGCGTTCATCGCCGGCAAGTTCGCCACGCCCTTCTGGCAGTGGTGGGACGTCATCATGCTGTGGCTCGCGCTGATCCACGGTGCGAACGGCATGCGCACGATCGTCAACGACTACGTCACCCACCCCACCGCGCGCAGGGTGCTCATCTGGGCACTCGGTCTCGCCGCAGGCCTCCTCATCCTCCTCGGCACCCTGGTCGTCTTCACCTTCGACCCCTGCCTCGGTGTGACTGAGTCGAGCACGCTGTGGGACACCTGCCAGGCCGTCGCGAACTGATAGAGAAGGCAAACGAGAAGTGACTACTGAGGCACAGGAGTCCGTCGTCCGCGACGGCGTGCACTACCACCAGTTCGACATCGTCATCGTCGGCGCCGGCGGCGCCGGCATGCGCGCGGCGATCGAGGCCGGCCCCGGCGCGAAGACCGCGGTGATCTCCAAGCTGTACCCGACCCGCTCCCACACGGGCGCGGCGCAGGGCGGCATGGCCGCGGCGCTCGCGAACGTCGAGGAGGACAGCTGGGAGTGGCACACCTTCGACACCGTCAAGGGCGGCGACTACCTCGTCGACCAGGACGCGGCGGAGATCCTCGCCAAGGAGGCCATCGACGCGGTCATCGACCTCGAGAACATGGGTCTCCCCTTCAATCGCACGCCCGAGGGCAAGATCGACCAGCGTCGCTTCGGCGGTCACACGGCCGAGCACGGCAAGACCCCTGTGCGTCGCGCGTGCTACGCCGCCGACCGCACGGGTCACATGATCCTGCAGACGCTGTTCCAGAACTGCGTCAAGCTCGGCATCAACTTCTTCAACGAGTTCTACGTGCTGGATCTGCTGACGGTGAAGGATGCCGACGGCAAGACCCAGGTGTCTGGCGTGGTCGCCTACGACCTCTCCACCGGAGAGCTGCACGTCTTCCAGGCCAAGGCCGTGATCTTCGCGACCGGAGGCTTCGGCAAGATCTTCAAGACGACGTCGAACGCGCACACCCTCACCGGGGACGGCGTCGGCATCGTGTGGCGCAAGGGCCTCCCCCTCGAGGACCTCGAGTTCTTCCAGTTCCACCCCACCGGCCTCGCCGGCCTCGGCATCCTTCTCACGGAGGGCGCTCGAGGCGAGGGAGCGATCCTGCGCAACGCTTCCGGCGAGCGGTTCATGGAGCGGTACGCCCCGACCATCAAAGACCTCGCACCGCGTGACATCGTCGCGCGCTGCATGGTGCAGGAGGTGGCCGAGGGCCGAGGAGCCGGCCCGCACAAGGACTACGTGCTGCTCGACTGCACGCACCTCGGCGCCGAGGTCCTCGAGACCAAGCTGCCGGACATCACCGAGTTCGCCCGCACCTACCTGGGTGTCGACCCCGTCGTCGAGCCCGTGCCGGTCATGCCGACCGCGCACTACGCGATGGGTGGCATCCCGACGAACAACAACGGCGAGGTCCTAGCCGACAACGACACGATCGTCCCCGGACTCTACGCGGCCGGCGAATGCGCCTGCGTCTCCGTGCACGGCGCCAACCGCCTCGGCACCAACTCGCTGCTCGACATCAACGTCTTCGGCAAGCGCAGCGGCCGCAACGCGGTCGAGTACGTCAAGACCGCCGAGTTCGTGCCGCTGCCCGAGAACCCCGCCGGCTTCGTCTCCGACATGCTCGAGGGCCTTCGGAACAACCAGGGCACCGAGCGCATCGCCGTGCTGCGCAAGACGCTGCAGGACGAGATGGACAAGGGTGCGCAGGTGTTCCGCACGCACGAGTCCCTGCAGCACGTCCTCGGCGTGATCGCCGAGCTCCGCGAGCGGTACAAGAACATCCATGTCGACGACAAGGGCCGACGCTTCAACACCGACCTCCTCGAGGCCGTCGAGCTGGGCTTCCTCCTCGACATCGCCGAGGTCGTCGTGTACGCCGCACAGAACCGCGAGGAGAGCCGCGGCGGTCACATGCGCGACGACTTCCCGAAGCGCGACGACGAGAACTACATGAAGCACACGATGGCCTACCTGACCGGTGACGCCCATTCGTCCGATCCGAGCGACCACATCAAGCTCGATTGGAAACCCGTCGTGTTCACGAAGAACGACAAGGGCGAGTTCAACTACCCGCCGATGGAGAGGAAGTACTGAGCATGTCCACCGCCATCGCCGAAGCACCCGCGGAGACCACCGAGGACACCGGCATCCAGTCGTTCATCGTGACGTTCAACATCCGCCGTTTCGACCCGGAGGTCGACGCCGAGCCACGCTGGGTCGACTACGACGTCGAGCTCTACTCGACAGACCGCGTGCTCGATGCGCTGCACAAGATCAAGTGGGAGGTCGACGGCTCGCTCACCTTCCGCCGGTCCTGCGCGCACGGCATCTGCGGCTCGGACGCCATGCGCATCAACGGTCGCAACAGGCTCGCCTGCAAGACGCTCATCAAGGACCTCGACATCTCGAAGCCGATCTACGTCGAGGCCATCAAGGGACTCCCCCTCGAGAAGGATCTCGTTGTGGACATGGAGCCGTTCTTCGCCTCGTACCGCGAGGTGCAGCCGTTCCTCGTCGCGAACTCCGTGCCCGAGAAAGGCAAGGAGCGCACCCAGTCGATCGCCGACCGCGAGATCTTCGACGACACGACCAAGTGCATCCTCTGCGCGGCGTGCACCTCGTCGTGCCCCGTGTTCTGGACCGACGGCCAGTACTTCGGCCCCGCCGCGATCGTCAACGCGCACCGCTTCATCTTCGACTCGCGCGACGACAACGCCGCCGTGCGTCTCGACATCCTCAACGACAAGGAAGGCGTGTGGCGCTGCCGCACCACCTTCAACTGCTCCGAGGCGTGCCCGCGTGGCATCGAGGTCACCAAGGCGATCGCCGAGGTCAAGCAGGCCGTGCTGCGCGGTCGCCCCTGACCGCAGCATCCGCTCACGCCGAAGGGCGGGCTCCGATCGGAGCCCGCCCTTCGGCGTCTCCGGATCCCCCGCGCCGATAGGGTGGGGAGGTGTCAGCCACGACTCCCCTCCGCGCGCGTCTGGAGGCGCGGATGGACCAGGTCTCGGCACTGAAGGCCCGCACGCTCGCGGCGTTCCCCGTGCGGGTGTGGCGCAATTTCACGTTCAGCAACGGCTTCCTGCTCTCGGCGGGCATGAGCTACTACGTGCTCTTCGCCCTGTTCGCCCTGCTCTACGTCGCCTTCGCCGCAGCCGGTCTCTGGCTCGGTGGCAGTGCCGTCGCCATCGAGGCGGTGGTGCGTCTGGTGAACACGTACATCCCCGGGCTGATCGGCGAGGAGGGCCTCTTCACGGTCCACGACGTCACCGAGATCGCGAAGAACGCGATCGGCGTGCTCGGCATCACCGGAGCGATCGCCGTCGCCATCGCCCTGTGGACGGCCGTGAGCGCGGTGACGTTCACCCGCCGCGCCGTGCGCGACCTGTTCGGGCTGCCCTTCGACTCCCGCGCCTACTGGCTGCTGAAGGCCAGGGACTTCTTCGCAGCCATCGTGTTCGGCGGTGCGATGCTGGTCGGCGCGATCGTCGTGGCGCTGAGCGCCTGGGCTCTGGAACAGTTCTTCCTCCTCCTCCAGTGGAGCACGGACTCGTGGCTCTTCACCGCGGGCGCACGCATCGTGTCGATCGCGATCGCCTTCGCCCTCGACGCTGCCGCCCTCGCCGCTCTCGTGCGATTCCTCACCGGCACCCAGCTGCGATGGCAGTTCATCTGGCCCGGTTCGCTCCTCGGCGGCGGAGCGATGGTCGTCCTGCAGCTCGGCGCGGGCCTGCTGCTCTCGCACGTGCCGAGCAATCCCCTCCTCGCGTCGTTCGCGGTGATCCTGGGGCTCCTGCTGTGGTGCCGCTGGCTCGCGATCGTCGTCCTCGTCGCGTCGTCCTGGATCGCTGTGGCCGCCGACGACCACGATCAGCCCCTCGAACGCGAAGACGCCGAGGAGGTGCGCCGCGAAGAGGTGCGCGCCCTGGTGCTGGCAGCCAGGGTCCGACTGCGCCGGGCCCAGGAGGCGGATGCCGGAGCGCCGTGGTACCTGCATCTCCGTGCGCGCCGTCGGGTGCAGCGCGCACGCGACGTCCTTGCCGAGGCGGAGGCGGAGGCCGAGACCGCGGGGATCCGCGGATCCGGGAATGTCCGCCCCGACGCCTAGGCTGGATGCATGCCTCATCTGCGTATCGCCTCGGTCAATGTCAACGGGATCCGCGCCGCCGCGCGTAACGGCATGAGCTCGTGGCTCGATGCCGCCGACGTCGACATCCTGACCCTCCAGGAGGTCCGCGGACAGGACGAGCACCTCGAGGCCGCTCTCCCGGGCTGGAGCATCGTCCACGACGAGGCGACGGCAAAGGGACGAGCGGGCGTGGCGATCGCCAGCCGTACGCCCGCCCTCGCGGTCCGTACCGAGTTCGGACCCGATGACTTCGATTCGAAGGGCCGCTGGATCGAAGCCGACTTCCTGCTGGGCGACGTTCCCCTCACCGTGGTCAGCGCCTACGTGCACTCGGGCGAGGCGGAGACCCCGAAGCAGGACGAGAAGTGGAAGTTCCTCGACGCCTTCGGGCCGCGCCTGTCGGCGCTCGGTGCCGACGACGCCCTCGCGCTGGTCACCGGAGACCTCAACGTCGGTCACCGCGAGCTCGACATCAAGAACTGGCGCGACAACCGCAAGAAGGCGGGCTTCCTCCCCCGGGAGCGGGCGTACTTCGATCGCTTCCTCGGAGAGGCCGGCGCCGAGATCACCGGCGTCGACGGCACCGTGGGCACCGGACTCGGCTGGGTCGACGTGGGCCGCCGCTTCCACGGCGAGGTCGAGGGCCCCTACACCTGGTGGTCGATGCGCGGCCAGGCGTTCGACAACGACTCGGGGTGGCGCATCGACTACCACCTCGCGACGCCCGCACTGGCCGAACGCGTCCAGAGCTACCACGTCGCCCGCGCAGTGGCCTACGACCAGCGCTGGAGCGACCATGCTCCCGTCGTGGTGGACTACGGCTACTGAGTCCGCTCGCCCTGAGTCCGCTCGAGCCGATACCACCCGCGGTATTCGAGCACAGTGCCGACGAGCGGATTGGTCGCGCGCATCTCGATAGTCCGGCGCCGTTCGACGGCGTCCCAGCCGTCGACGACCCGGACGTCGACGCGCAGGATGCCCCGCAGGGCGAAGTGCCGTCCCCGGAGGCGGAGGGCCACGCGCTTCGTCGTCATGCGGAGGAACCCGTCCTCGGTCACGCCGCACTCCTCGATGAGTTCGATACGCCCTGAGGCACCGAGCAGGTTGCGAACCAGGCCCGGCCGTGAGCTGACCGTCAGCCGGTCGACGATGCGCTGCGAGCCACGGCGGAACCCGAACTCGCGCCTCGTGTCGAGCACCGCGCGCCCCCGATCATTCGTCGACGCGCTCATGACGATCGAGAACGGGACCTCGCGTTCGTAGCTCGTCACCACGGCATCCGCCCCGACCACCGGACGAGCGAACACGTTCAGAAGTCGGAAGCGGCTGCCTGCGACATCGAATGCCCCGTATGCCGTGCGGCGCTCCGCCCGCTCCCCCATCTGCGTCCGCAGTTCGGGATGCAGGCGCTCGGCGTCGGCTCCGAGCGCCTGCAGGAAGACCTCGCCGTTTCGGATCACTCCCGTGCCTCCTCGCGGTAGGGCTTCGCCGTCGCCGGCGCATCGGTGCCCGGCACGAGCTCACACGTGAACGTTCCGCGATACCCGAACAGGAAGCCCAGCACGTCATTGCGCACCTCGAGGTCGATCACGTAGCACTCGCGCTCGTCGTCGTAGTGCTCGGTCAGGTGCGCCCGCCCGCTCAGCAGCATCGGGAACCGGAACGCGAGCGGGCCCTCGTAGAAGCGCTGGGCTCCGGATGTCAGCCGAAGGCCGCCCGCATCCGTCACCGCGAGGTCGAGGTCGACCGCGAGATGCTGATGCGTGCCGAGGTAGTCGACGACACGCCCCCGAGCGTCGCTGTAGACCATCGTGGCGTCGAAGCGACGCCGCCGCAGTCTGCTGATCTGCATCGTGCGGACGAAGGTGACGGTCTCGCGGCCGATACCGTCGATGTACGCGTAGTTGTCGATCTGGAACGGGATGCCGCGTCCCTTGTCGGGGAAGAGGATGTTGCGCAGCGTCCCGAACATGAGGAACGGCAGCGTCCACCACGGCCCCCGACGGACCTCGCTCATCATGCCTCGACCGACGCAGCCGTATCCTGCGGCCACACCTACGCCGAACCGCTCCTGCATCTTCGGATGCAGACGGTCGAAGTCCGCGCCCATCGCGCGTCGGAACACTCCCTCCTGCGTCATGAGTCGAGTCCGGCGAGGGAGTCGGGAGCGTTCTGCATGATCGTCCGTCCGTTCGTTCGGCGGGGTCGTGAGAGGCAGCGCGAGGCTCTCGCGCGCGGGCGTCGCCCGGGGAGCAGGGATCGCCACCAGCCGGTCTCCTCCGGCGGCACGCCGTCCTCAGCCCACAGACGCAGCCGATCGAAGCTCCACGCGGTCAGCCACCAGACGATGCGGCGAGTCACGATCGGGTCGAGCACCCGGCCGAGAGGCCCCCATCCGGGTGCATAGTCGTACCCGGTGAGGAACCGCACGCCGTGCTCGGTGGGGATGTACCGCCAGTACCCGCGGCCGCGGCCCAGCGGCGACAGCGCGTCATCGGTGTCGAACACCAGGGCAGAGGTCCGCTCGCCACTGCGTCCGCGTCGCTCGCCGAGCGAGACACCCGTGCCGTGAATGGTGTGGAGTCGCAGATCGAGCTCGTAGTCGAACTCCTGCGCGCCGTCGTCGCGGAGCCGTGTCGGCCGGATGCCCGTGAATCGGCCGTCCCAGCGGACGTGGTTCTCCGGGTTCTGGGTGAGCTCCCACACCCTGTCGATCGGTGCGTCGATGAGGATCTCGACATAGAGCGCCCGATCACGCCGCCTCTCCCCCGTCATGACCCCAGCCTACGCATCGTGCGCCTCGACAGTCGTCGGTGCGGCCTAGGATTGTCGAGTGACCAAGCCTCGCCTCTACTCCGGAATGCAGCCCTCCGCCGACTCCCTCCAGATCGGCAACTACATCGGGGCTCTTCTCCAGTGGCGCGAGTTGCAATCGTCTTACGACGCCTACTTCTCCGTCGTCGACCTGCATGCGCTGACGCAGCCGAACGACCCGGCCGAACTGCGTGAGAAGACCCGGCGCACCGCGGCCCAGTATATCGCGGCGGGCATCGAGCCGTCGAAGTCGACCCTCTACGTGCAGTCGCACGTGCGGGCGCACGCCGAGCTCGCCTGGGTGCTCAACACGATCACCGGGTTCGGAGAAGCGGGTCGGATGACCCAGTTCAAGGACAAGTCGGCGCGCTACGGCCAGGACGCGACCAATGTCGGGCTCTTCACCTACCCGGTGCTCATGGCCGCGGACATCCTGCTGTACCAGACCGATGTCGTCCCGGTCGGCGACGACCAGAAGCAGCACGTCGAACTCACGCGCGACCTCGCCGAGCGGTTCAACTCACGGTTCGGCGAGACGTTCGTCGTGCCGCGCCCGGTGATCCAGAAGGACACGGCGCGCATCTACGACCTGCAGAACCCGACGTCGAAGATGTCGAAGTCGTCCGAGTCGGATGCCGGTGTGCTCTGGATGCTCGACGACCCGGCGAAGTCCGCCAAGAAGATCATGCGCGCCGTGACCGACAACGAGGGCTCTGTCCGCTTCGATCGCGAGTCCAAGCCCGGCGTGTCGAACCTGCTCACGATCTACGCGGCGCTCACGGGGCGCCAGGTGGGGTCGATCGAGGACGAGTACGCGGGCCGCGGCTACGGCGACTTCAAGAAGGGTCTCGCCGAGGTGGTCGTCGCCGAGTTCGGTCCGGTGCGCGAACGCGCGCTCGCCCTGCTCGACGACCCCGCGGAGCTCGATCGCATCCTCGCCGCGAACGCGGAGCGGGCGGATGCCGTCGCGGATGCGACCCTCGCGGACGTGTACGACCGCGTCGGACTCCTCCGGCGGGTCTGAGGCCCCACGGGCCTAGGATGGGGGCGTGACCGATCCGCAGCTGCCCCCGCCCTACGGCTCCGCGCCCGCCGTGCCGCCCGCATACCCCGGTGCGCCGCAGCCGCCGTCGTACGGTGCTCCGTCCGGTGCGCAGGCGAGTCCGTTCCCCGCGCCTGTCGGCGCTGGTGCCCCATTCCCGCCAGCCCCGCAGGCTCCCCCCGGGGCCTATCAGGTGCCCGTCGGCGGCTATGCCGCGCCGGAAGGCGGTTACGCGCTTCCGCCGGCGGCGGCGCCGCAGAAGTCGGGGCTGCTCGGCATCCTCGCGCTGGTCTTCGCCCTTCTCGCCGCTGTCGCGAGCCCGGTCGTCGCCGGGATCGCCGGATTCGAGATCGGGACCCGCATCCCGAGCGGCTTCGACACGACCGATCCGAACTTCCTCTCGGTCCTCTCGCCTGCGCGTGATCAGGTGCTGTGGGCGGAGATCGCGTTCTGGGCGGGCACGGTTCTGGGGCTCGCCGGCATCGTCGTCGGCATCATGGCGATCGTGAAGAAGCAGCGCCGCGCCCTCGGCGTCGTCGCGTTGATCCTGTCGGTGCTCGGCGCGGGCGTCTACTGGATCGTTCTGACGATCTCCCTGTCCCTGGGAACCGCGAACGGTCTCGGCGCCTGACGCCTCGCCGGCCCGCCGTCAGCGCGGAGCGTGGTGCTTCTGCTGCGCGGCGGTCAGGCCCTCTCCGACCAGCTGCTCGACGGCATCCGCAGCATCTGAGACGAGGATCGGCAGGTTCGGCCTCTCGTCCTTGCCGAAGGGTGAGAGCACCCAGTCCGCGGGGTCCTGCCGACCGACCGGACGACCGATCCCGACCCGCACCCGGGGGAAGTCCGGCGTCGTCAACGCCCGAGCGATGTCGCGAACGCCGTTGTGCCCCCCGTGCCCTCCGCCGATCTTGAGCTTGATCGTGTCGAACGGGATGTCGAGCTCGTCGTGAACGACGATGACCTGCTCCGGCGGCACCGAGTAGAAACGCGCGAGAGCGGCGGCCGGCGTGCCCGAGACGTTCATGAACGTGTTCGGCTTCGCCAGCACGAGCTTGTCCGCACCTGGGCGCAGCCAGGTCTCCACGACCCGTGCGCCTCCCTTGTGCTCGCGGAAGCTCTCGCCGCGACGGGCGGCGAGCTCATCGACCACCATCTGACCGATGTTGTGCCTGGTCGCCTCATAGCGCGGTCCGGGGTTGCCGAGCCCGATCACCAGCCAGGTCGATGCCATGTCCTCGTCCTCTCACGTACCGGGCGCGACGCCCGGTCAGGATACGACGGAGGGGACGCGATACGCTCGCGCCCCCTCCGTCGATGGTTCAGTCGGAGATCACTCCGCGGCGGCCTCCTCGGCCTCGCCCGCAGCATCCTCGTCCGTCGACTCGACGGCCGGGATCGAGATCGCGACGACGAGGACGTCGCCCTCGGTCACGAGAGTCGCGCCCTTGGGCAGCGTGACGTCGGCGGCCGTGATGTGCGTGCCGTCCTCGAGTCCCTCGACGGAGACCTCGACGTGCTCGGGGATGTGGGTCGCCTCGACCTCGAGCGACAGCGTGGTGGCGTCGAGGTTCGCGATGGTGCCGGCTGCGGACTCGCCGGTGACGACGACGGGAACGTCGATCGAGACCTTCTCGCCCTTCTTCACGACGAGCAGGTCGATGTGCTCGATGATCTGGTGCACGGGGTCCTTCTGGACGTCCTTGACCAGCGTGAGGTGCTCGGTGCCCTCGACGTCGAGCTCGAGCAGAGCGTTCGCGCGACGGATGATCAGCGAGACCTGGTGACCAGGCAGCGCGACGTGCACGGGGTCGGTGCCGTGACCGTAGATGACGGCGGGGATCTTGCCGGCGGCGCGGAGGCGGCGGGCGAAGCCCTTGCCGAAGTTGCTGCGCAGCTCGGCCTGGACCTTGTTGTCTTCAGACATGAGGTTCTCCTTCGGGACACGCAGCGGATGCGCTGCGCGGTGGTCTGGTTTTCGAGATTCGGACACAGACGCGTGAAAGAAGCCACCGGCTTGCTCCGCCGCGTCGATAACGGATGCCTGCGCACGCGCAGAAACATCCCTCGCCGAGGTACTCGGACTATCGTACCCGATCGACCCGATAGGCTGAACCCGACCTCTTCCGCCCTCGCAGCCCACGGAGAAAAACCCATGATCGACGGTGTCTTCCTCTCTCACGCGATCGCCTGGCTCATCGGCGGCATGACGCTCTGCGCTGCTGTCTTCACGCTCGGCGCGCTGTTCTCGCTCGGTCGCTCGGGCTACCGCAAGGACTGATCCCGCGCACTCCGCGAGGAGACGCGCCTGTTCACACCAGCCGCGTGGGCTCAGAGCAGCGGCGTGACGAGCTCCACCCCTGCGACGCGGATGGTCACCGTGTGACCAGGGCCGGTGGGTGCCTGAGAGTGCGGCGCACCGGTCATGATCAGGTCTCCGGGCCCGAGCGGCCCCCATGAGGCCACGTACGCGAGACACTGCCTGATCGTCATCGGCAGCTCATGGCTGCTCGTGCGCACCACCGTCTCGCCGTCGACGTCCACGGTGAGAGCCACATCATCGATCCCGGCATCCGTGTCGATCCACGACGCGAGCGGGGTGTATCCGATACCCGACTTCGATTCGAAGTTGCGAGGGTCGTGTTCCGCGCGATCGGGACTGGACAGATCGTTCACGGCGGTGACGCCGAGCACGTACTCGTGCGCGTTGTCGACGGTGAGACCCGCGGTGTCCTTGCCGATGACGACGCAGATCTCACCCTCGGCCACGGTCTGGCCCGCGTCACGCTTGAGCACGACCTCGGTGCCGCCGGCGACGACGGTGCGCGGACTCTTCAGCCACGCCTGAACGGGCGAGGGGGAATCGGGACCGTTCTGCGCGATGCCGAGGATCACGATCGGGTCGGATGCGGCGAGCAGCTCGCCCGCGACCCGCGGCCCTCTCACCGCGGGTACCCTCCCCTCTGCCAGCGCCGCGTACGGATCCTCGATGACCTCGAATGCCTCGTTCACCCAGCGCACGCCGTCGTTCGTGCGGAGGCGTCCGATCAGCATCCGTGCACCCTCGGGCTCGTCGGGACGACGGCGCCCGTCATCGCCCCACCGCCGTGATCGAGACGGTGGTGGCGAAGACGTCGTCTCCGCCCTCCGAGCGCGAGACCTTGATCGCGTCGTCGACGCGCGTGAGGTCGCGCCGCAGCGTCTCGGGAGCGAGGAACGTGCACGCGGTCGTGATCAGCGCGAGAGTGGCCATGTAGACCGCGAGCAGGATCCAGTTGCCACCGCTGACGGCGATGATGTACGCGCCGAGGACACCGGCGAGGCCGCCGGCCAGGACGGCCGAGATCTCGCGCGCCATCGCGACGCCGAGGTATCGGTGACGGTTGCCGAAGAGCTCGGGGAGCATGGCGCACTGCGGACCGAGCATGGTGTTGACCGCGACGCCGATGCCGATCGCGATGACGGCGATCGCGATGACGTGGTTCCCGAGGGAGAGCAGCCACCAGGCAGGGAAGGTGTAGACGAGCATGAAGACGGATCCGACCCGGTAGATCGTGCGACGCCCGAACCGATCGGACAGGTAGCCGCTGAAGGGCACCGAGAACACGCCGATCAGGGATCCGATCGTGACACCCCACGTCAGGAGGCTCTTGTCTGCGGCATCGCCCAGGACCGAGACGAAGAAGGCGAGGCTCAGCGTCTGGAACATGTACGAGCCGCCGTTCTCGGCCATGCGGAGGCCGACGCCGACGATGACGCCGGGCAGGCCGTGCGTGAAGATGTCGCGGATCGGACGCTCGGCGATCTGGTCGTGCTTCTCGAGCTCGACGAAGGTGGGGGTCTCACGTAGACGCATGCGGATGAACAGCGCGAGCAGGATCAGCACGAACGAGGCGAGGAACGGCACGCGCCATCCCCAGGAGAGCAACTGGTCGGAGGGCAGCAGCGCGATGATGCTGAACACCACTGCGGCGAGCAGTGTGCCCGCCTGGATGCCGATGAACGGCAGCGACGAGAAGAAGCCTCGGCGCTTGACGGGCGCGTACTCGGCCATGAGAACCGTGGCTCCGGCCTGCTCGGCACCTGCTCCGAAGCCCTGCAGCAGGCGCATGAGCACCAGCAGGACCGGCGCCCAGATCCCGATGGCCTCGTAGGTCGGCAGCAGACCGATGGCGGTGGACGCACCTCCCATGAGGAGGATCGTGACCACGAGCACCCACTTCCGGCCCAGCTTGTCACCGAGGACACCGAAGAAGAGTCCACCGAACGGGCGGGCGAGGAAACCGACGCCGAAGGTCGCGAAGGCGAGGACGGTCGCCATCCCGGGGTCGCCCTGCGGGAAGAACAGGACGTTGAAGATCAACGCGGTCGACAGGCCGTACAGCGCGAAGTCGAAGTACTCGAGGGCACTGCCCAAGCTGGAGGCGAGAGTCGCACGTCGCAGATTCGCGGCGTACTCCGGATCGTCGTTCACCGCAGGGGTGGTGAGGGGGGTATCGGACACTGCCATCTCCTTCGATCGGCTTCACAACGGTGCGATGGGGACGACTGTACCAGCGGGTTGAATTGAGTACAACTGTGTGAATTCGCGTGAGGGATGACGGATCCGACACCCGCGCTCGCCGACGGCACGCCGAATGGCCGCTCCGGAGGCGGCTGGATGGAAGCGGAGGTCAGCGGCGGGCGGCCGCGCTGAACGGGTTCGTCAGGGCGCGGGCAGCCTCCTGAAGGGCTGCCGCGACCCGCTCGATGCGCTCGAAGTCCGCCTCGATGGCGCGGATCGCCACCCCGAGGGAGAGGGGCGGATCCGCTGGCGCCCACCCCGGAAGCGGAACCGCGACGCCCACGATGCCGCGGAACGACTCCTCGGCATCCAGGGCCCATCCCCGCTTGCGGGTAGCGGCCAGTATCTCGAGAAGCCCGGCGAGCGTGGTCGTGCTGCGCTCGGTGAGCGCAGGGAACACCGCGTCCTCTCCGAGTCTTGCGACGACGTCGTCGTCGCTCATCGCAGCGAACAGAGCGCGCCCTGCGGCCGACAGCGCCGCGGGAAGACGGGATCCCAGCGGCGTGCCGAGCCGCAGGGACAGGGAACCCTCGTGGCGCGCCAGGTACAGCGCGTCGGCGCCGTCGAGCATTGCGACCTGCACCAGCTCCTGGCGCAGCACGTCGGACGAGTCGCACACGGAATAGAACTCCCGCACCTGGTTGAACTGCGCGGCGAATGCGCCGCCCAGTTCCGCCGTGCGGAGCCCGAGCCGGTATCCGTTGGCCGAGCGCTCGATCATCCCCGCCGCTTCCAGCGCCAGGCACAGGTTCGCAGTGGACGACTTGGCGAGACCGAGGCCGCCGGCCAGCTCGGTGAGCGTTCGAGGACCGCCGGCGTCGGCGAGGAGCCCGAGCAGACGGATGCTGCGCGTCACCGCGGGGGCGGGATCACGGGCTTCCTTGACGTCGTCCATGCCCCTCCTGTTCACCGGTCAGTAGAACTCGACCGTATCGACCACCGCTCGCAATGGCCTGCCATCGAGCAGGCGCGCCGCGTTCTCGGCGAACCTGCGAGCGATGCGCTCCTCCTCCTTCGAGTTGAGTGCGGCGGTGTGGGGGCTGACGAGGACTCGCGGATGCGACCACAGCGGCGACGAGGTGTCGAGAGGCTCGACCTCGAAGACATCGAGAGCGGCGAACGCGACGCGGCCGTCGTCGAGGGCTGGCAGGAGCGCCTCCTCATCGATGACGGTGCCGCGTCCGACACTGGCGAGGATGACACCGGGCCTGACCGCCCGGAAGACGTCGTCGCCGATCAGGTGGTGCGTCTGCTCGGTGCCCGGGAGCGTCACGACGATCGCGTCCACCTGCGCCACGGCCTGAACGAGGTCCTCGAGGGGGATCAGGCGGTCGATGCCCTCGACGGACCGCCCCGAACGGGTCGTGCCCCAGACCTGCGCTCCGAGCGCGTGGAATCTCCTGGCCACTTCCGCACCGATGCCGCCCAGGCCGACGACGAGCACCGTGAGCTCGTCCACCTGACGCATCTCCCAGCGCTCGGGCCACGCCCTTTCGCGCTGATCGCGCTGCAGTCGGGTGAGGTCTTTGGCACCGGCGATGACGCCGAAGACCGCGAACTCCGCGAGCGGTCCGCCGTGCACTCCCGCGCTCGTCGTGAAGAGGATGCGATCGAGAGCCTCGCGATCGAGTCCGGCCGCCTTGATCTGGGCGCCTCCGCCCGCCGCAGTCGTCATGACCCAGCGCAGCTTCGGGTTGGCGTCGACCGTGCGTGCCAGCGCGGCGGGATCGACGTCGGGGATGCCGAACAGGACGTCGGCGGAGTCCACGAGCTCGTCGAACGCGGCCTGCTGCTCGGGGGTGCGCACGAAGTCGGGATCTCCCGACCAGTCGGCGGGACCCCGCATCGGGCGCTCCAGCGTGTGATCGCGGACGACCTCGAGTCGGGGCTCCAGCTCCTCGATGAGCCGGCAGTGCTCCTCCTTCAGGGGAACCGCGACCACGGCGCGGACCCTCTCGACGACCTCGGCCATGTCGTTCCCCTCCTCGGGAGTCTCGTTCGATGCCCTCAGCCTAATTCACTTCCAGCTTGATGAACACTATTCACTCTGTTGGATTCTTGCTATCGTGACGGGATGAGCGCTCCCTCTGCCACCGTCGGCATCATCGGACTCGGCGCAATGGGCTACCCCGTTGCCGAACGGCTGCTCGCAGCCCATGGAACACTGCACATCCACGCTCGGCGCCCGCAGCCCGATCTCGTCGCCGCGGGAGCGACCTGGGCCGACTCCCCTCGGGCGCTGGCGGAGGCGGTCGACGTGCTCGTCACCTTCCTGCCGGACCTCCCCCAGCTCGAGGAGATCCTCGAAGGAGACGACGGCGTGCTGGCAGGAGCGGGCGACCTGCTCCTCCTCATCGGTTCCACATCGTCCGCCCCCGCGGTGCGTGAACTCGCAGAGCGCCTGCACATCCGCTCGGGCGGACGGGTGCGGGTGGTCGACTCCCCCGTCTCGGGAGGCGTGGACGGCGCGAGGGCCGGCCGCCTGTCGATCATGCTCGGCGGCGCCCCTGAGGACGCCGCCCGCGCGGCATCCGTCCTCGCGCCCTGCGGCACCCCCGTCCTGCTCGGCCCGCTCGGCGCCGGGGAGGTCGCCAAGGCGTGCAATCAGCTGGTCGTCTCGGCGACGATCCTCGCCCTCGGAGAGGCGACCGTGCTCGCCGACCGCAGCGGCCTCGATCTCGAGGCCCTCTGGAGCCTGCTCGGCGGCGGTTACGCAGGCTCCAACCTGCTCGAGAGCCGTCGCGAGAAACTCGTCACCGGCGACGACGAGCCCAGCGGGATGGCCCGTTACATGATCAAGGACCTGCGCTTCGCCGCGGACATCGCCGACGCCACCGGCACCGCGCCGGTGCTGCTGCCCACCCTGCGGGCGGCGTTCGACGAGATCGTCGACGCCGGGCTCGGCGACCGTGACATCTCCGTGTCCCGCCGCTTCGTGGCCTCGCGCGACGCCGACGCCCGGTGACACAGACGCCCGGCGGCACCTGGCGTCGCGATACCCTGAATCCATCCCTTCCTTCACGATCGAGGAGCCTTCTGTGCCCGAAGCATCAGCGAACATCGGAGTCGTCGGACTCGCCGTCATGGGGTCGAACCTCGCCCGCAACCTCGCCAGCCGCGAGGGCAACACGGTGGCGATCTTCAACCGCAGCTACGAGAAGACCCAGTCGGTCCTCGACGCTCACCCCGAGGCCGGCTTCATCCCGGCATCGACCTACCAGGAGTTCGCCGACTCGCTGCAGAAGCCGCGCACCGCGATCATCATGGTCAAGGCCGGTCGCCCGACGGACGCCGTGATCGACGCACTGGTCGAGGTCTTCGAGCCCGGCGACATCATCGTCGATGGCGGAAACGCGTACTTCCCCGACACGATCCGCCGCGAGAAGGCCGTCCGCGAGACCGGCATCAACTTCGTCGGCGCCGGCATCTCCGGTGGCGAGGAGGGCGCACTGCTCGGCCCGTCGATCATGCCCGGCGGCTCGGACGAGTCCTGGGTCACCCTGGGCCCGATCCTGAAGTCCATCGCCGCGGTCGCCGAGGGCGAGCCCTGCGTCACGCACGTCGGACACGACGGCGCCGGCCACTTCGTGAAGATGGTGCACAACGGCATCGAGTACGCCGACATGCAGCTGATCGCAGAGGCCTACGACCTCATCCGCCGCGGCACCGACAAGTCGCCGGCCGAGATCGCGGAGATCTTCGCCGAGTGGAACAAGGGCGAGCTCGAGAGCTACCTCATCGAGATCACCGCAGAGGTGCTGCGTCAGATCGATGCGACGACCGGCAAGCCGCTCGTCGACGTCATCGTCGACCAGGCCGGCGCCAAGGGCACCGGGGCATGGACCGTGCAGACCGCGCTCTCGCTGGGCGTCCCGGTCTCCGGCATCGCCGAGGCCACCTTCGCCCGTTCGCTCTCCTCGCACCCCGAGCAGCGCGAGGTCGCGGCATCCCTCCCCGGCCCCGGAGAGGCCTTCACGGTTGAAGACCCCGAGGCGTTCATCGAGGACGTCCGCCTCGCGCTCTACGCCTCGAAGATCGTCGCCTACTCGCAGGGCTTCGACGAGATCCGCGCCGGCGCGGCCGAGTACGACTGGAAGATCGACCTCGGCGCGATCTCGAAGATCTGGCGCGGCGGCTGCATCATCCGCGCCCAGTTCCTCAACCGCATCGCCGACGCCTACCAGGCCGAGCCCGGCCTGCCGGTGCTGCTCGCCGCTCCGTACTTCGCGGAGGCCATCACCCGCGCGCAGGCATCCTGGCGCCGCGTCGTCGTCTCGGCTGCGCAGGCCGGCATCCCCGCGCCCGCGTTCTCGTCGTCGCTGTCCTACTACGACGGCATCCGTGCCGACCGTCTGCCGGCCGCACTCGTACAGGGCCAGCGCGACTTCTTCGGCGCGCACACCTACAAGCGCATCGACAAGCCGGGCACCTTCCACACGCTGTGGTCGGGCGACCGCACCGAGATCGAGGCCGAGGACACGCACTGATCGCGACGTCCGCACGAAGGGGCTCCGGTGTTCGCACCGGGGCCCTTTCCCGTCGCCTGGTCAACTGAGGAAGGCGGGCATCCCTCTCCATGGCAGCGCCGGTGCACCACCGACGTCCACCTGGACCCCCAGCAGAGCGCCGTCCGCGTCAGTCGGCCGCGCCAGACCGATACTGGCAGTCGTGATCACGAGGAGCCTGTCGACGAGGGCGACGGCCGTCGGCCGCGTCGCGGGGAGTCGGATCGCCTCGACGAGCTCACCCTCCGGCGAGTAGCGGCGCACTTCGCCGGCATCCCAGACCGCGACCCACAGCATGCCCTCCAGGTCGATCGTCATGCCGTCAGGGTTTCCGCCGTCCACCCTGCACACCGTCCGACGGCCCGAGAGGCGTCCGTCGGGTGCGACATCGAACGCCTCGATGCTCCGGTGCGGAAGCGTGTCGATGTAGTACAGCGTCGCTCCGGTGGCATCGAAGGCGAGGCCGTTGGAGACCGTGACCCCGCTGAGCCTCTCCGTCGGCGCACCGCCCGCACTGATGCTCCACAAGGAGCAGTGCGAATCCCTCGGCATGGCCTGGCTGCCCACCCAGAACCGACCCGCAGGGTCGCAACCGCCGTCGTTCATGTAGTCCCCCGGTGCTGCGAGGCCGGTCACGATCGGTGAGACGGTGTCGTCGTCGCCGACGTGCACGATGCCGCGATCGACCGCGACCGCCCACCCGGCCCCGGCCTCGGCGAGTGGTGCGGGTGCGCCGATCCGCGCGCCCACCACGACGGAAGGACCCGGCACGATGCTGCCGCCGTCGAGCCGGCCTCGGTGGAACCGCCCTGTCGACATGTCGATCCATGCCAGGCACCCGTCGCGACCGTCCCAGCGCGGTGATTCGGCCTGGACGTATCGGGTGCCGGAGAGCACCTCGACAGTTCGTGAGCGAGAGGACGTCGTCATCGAGAGCTTCCTTCAGTGGTAGACATTAACCGTTATGTGGCAGACTAACTCACAATATGCATACCGCTTGCGAAAGATGTGACACTTCGATGAGGAAACAGGGAACAAGCCGATGACTCCGACACTCCACGGGCTGATGCCCATCCTGGCCACGCCGTTCGACGAGGCGGGCGCCCTCGATCGGGCCGGCCTCCGCCGCCTCGTCGAGTTCCAGCTCGCCTCCGGTGTCGACGGCGTCGCGGTGTTCGGCATGGCCAGCGAGGGATTCGCCCTCACGACCGACGAGCGCCGAACGATCCTCGACGACGTCGTCGGGATCGTGGGCGGACAGGTACCGGTCATCGCCGGCGTCAACGGCACGTCGACGGCGACCTCGATCGAACAGGCGCGCCTCGCGGAGGCCGGAGGCGCAGACGCACTCATGGTCCTGCCGCCGTTCATGGTGAAGCCTCCCGCAGCCACCCTCATCGACTTCTACGGTGATGTCGCCGCGTCCACCTCTCTGTCGGTCATGGTCCAGGACGCTCCCGGCGTCACCGGCGTGGCCATGTCTCCGGCCCTCATCGCGGAGCTGGCACACCTCGAGAACGTGGACTCCGTCAAGGTCGAGGCTCCACCGACCGCCCCCAAGGTCGGCGCCGTGGTCGACGCGATCGGCGACGCCGGATTCACGGTGCTCGGCGGACAGAACGCGCAGTTCTGCCTGGAGGAGTACGCGCGTGGCGCCGTCGGAACCATGCCCGCCT
Source organism: Microbacterium sp. ZW T5_45 (assembly GCF_044987415.1). Classification (NCBI taxonomy): domain Bacteria; kingdom Bacillati; phylum Actinomycetota; class Actinomycetes; order Micrococcales; family Microbacteriaceae; genus Microbacterium; species Microbacterium sp. ZW T5_45. Next base: position 71,209 of record NZ_JBJDRJ010000016.1, read on the forward strand.
GCGAGTTCCCCGACCTGCTCGGTCCCGTGCTGGCGGATTTCGTCGCCGGGCGCGTCGACGAAGCACGGGCCGGCTTCCGTCGTATGCTCCCCCTCGTGCTGATCGGCCTGCAGGGCGGCATCGCCTGGGCGGTGCACAAAGAGATCCTCGTCGCGCGCGGCATCATCGAACACGCGACCGTGCGCTACCCCGCCGCGCGCCTCGACGCGGGAAGCCGGGCGGCTGTGGACCTCGTCGTCCACGAGCTCGGCCTTCCGACCCTGCCGCAGACGGTGCGCGTGTGACCGGCCGCGGAGTACTTCTCATCGGCGGCGGCTCCGACATCGGACTCGCGATCGCAGGTGCCTTCGCAACGCAGGGCGACCGGGTCGTCGGCGTCGGGCTGGAGCCGTCCGACCACCCGGCGTTCGAGAGGTTCCTGGTGGCGGACTGCGGCCGCCCGGATGCCGCGGAGGCGGCAGTCGCCGACGCCGCAGCGGTGCTCGGCTCGATCGACGTCGTGGTCCTCGCCGCTGCGCGCATGCCAGTGGGACGCGCGGATGCGACGAGCGATGAGGACTGGCGCGCGGCCATGGGGGCGACCCTCGACTCCGCGTTCTTCGTCACCAGGTCCGCGCTGCCGCTCCTCACGCGGGGCTCCTCCATCGTCGCCGTGACCTCGGTCAACGCGACCCTGGCCGCCCCCGCCCTGCCGGCGTACGCCGCCGCCAAGGCGGGCGTCGAGTCGCTGATGCGGCAACTCGCGCTCGACTACGGTCCCCAGGGGATTCGCGTCAACTCGGTGCAGCCGGGGAGCATCTCGGCCACGGACACGGGCGAGACGGAGGGCTACCCCCTCGGCCGGATCGGGCGTCCCGACGAGGTCGCATCGGTCGTGGCCTTCCTCGCGTCCGATGCCGCATCCTTCGTGACGGGGACGACGATCCCCGTCGACGGAGGCCTGTCGATGTCGTCTCCCGCTGCATGGTTGAAGCCTTCGCTGCGGGAGCGCTGGCTCTGACGCCCTCCGTCTGAAAGAACGCAGGAATGCCGCGCCGGATCTCTCCGGTGCGGCATTCCTGTGCGGACCCTGCTCAGGCGTTCGAGTCGAGCAGCCCCTGCACCTCCTTCTTGAGCGCGTTGAGGCCGGACTGCACATCCACTTGACCCGCGAGGATGGTCGCGACCCCGCCGCCGATCGCAGCGTCGATCTGAGCGGTCACCGCGACGCGGTCCCAGGCGGCCCCTCGCGCGTGCTCCGACACCTCGGTGCGGAAGGCGACCTGGAACTTGTCCGCGGCCAGAGCGGGGATCTGGTCGGCCACGGTCTTGGCCGCGGGTGCCACGGCGGAGCGCTCGTACAGGGCCGTCGCCGCTTCGACGTTCGTCGCCGCGTAGCTGATGAAGTCGCGGCTCGTGAGCTCGCCCTCTCCGGCGCTCGCGAACAGGCCGCTGCCCCACGCCCGGTTGAACGATGCCTTCCCTCCCGAGGTCGGCCGGGAGATGGCACCGATGTTGTCGATGATGTTCTGCGCGGCGCCGTTCGTCTTCACGAACGTCGAGGCGAGCGGCGCGTCATCGTAGAGAGCGGCGCGCCCGCTGGCGAAGAGGATACGCGCATCGCTGCGCGCGACGTTCGTCTGGGTGAGGCCATCGTCCTGCAGGGCCTTGTACCAGGTGATCGCCTCGACGCTCTCGGCGTCGCCGATGGTGCAGGTGAAGTCCTCGGTCACGACGTCGCTGCCGAAGCCCCACATCCAGTGCACGGCATCCTTCAGATCGGGGTTCTTCGTGACGGCGGCGTAAGGGATGAGCGACGAGTCCTGCGACTTGATCTTCTCCAGCGCTGTCGCGAACTTCTCGACCGTCATGCCGGAGGTGATGCCGACGCTCTTGGCGATCTCGCCGTTGGTGATGAGACCGATCCCGGCCGCGGTGAGGGGAAGCACGAGGAGCCTGCCGTCCATCGTGTAGGAATCCAGCACGCCCTGAGGGATGCCGAGCCCCTCCGCCAGCTCCGTCAGGTCGGCGAGCACGTTCATCGGCGTCAGCACCTGCCAGCCGCCGGACTGGCCGACACCGAGGAGCTTGCCTGAGCGCCCGGTGAGGGCGAGCTGCGTCGCCGCCTGGTCGTACGGGTAGACCACGGGAGCGACCGTCACTCCGGCCTTCTTCGAGAAGCCGTCGAGAATGCCCTGCCACGCGGGCTTCAGAGCTTCCTCGCCGAGCGAGTTGCCGTAGAAGTTGATGGTCTTCGCCTTGGTCGCGGCATTCTCCGCCGCACCCGGCGGGGCGGCGACCGGCGTCGCACAGCCGGCGAGCGAGAGAAGGCCGAAAGCGGCCAGCGCTGTGCTGCCGCCGAGGAAGGCGCGACGACTCAGCTGAGTCTGGGAGATGTTCATGTGCACTGCTCCTTCGTTGGAGGGTTCGGGTCTTTCGGGATCACGTCGCTACCCCTTGACGGCGCCGGCGGCGAGGCCGGAGACGAAGTAGCGCTGGAGCACGACGAAGATGATGACGAGCGGCAAGGACGTGATGAGGGACGCCGCCATGAGAGCAGGCCAGTCGGCCGTGCCCTCCCGGATGAAGGCCTGCGTGAGCCCGGCGGGGAGCGTCTGCTTGTCCGGGCCGGCGAGCGTGAGAGCGAACAGGAGATCGCTCCACCCCCGCATGAAGGCGAACATCGCCGCCGTGATGAGGCCGGGCACGACGAGGGGAAACACGATTCGGAACATCGTGCCCATCCGGGAGAGGCCATCGACCTTCGCCGCCTCGAGAATGTCGTCAGGAAGACTGTCCATGATCCCTTTGAGCAGGAACACCGTGAGCGGCAGCGTGAACGTGGTGAACGAGATGATGAGTGCCGCGTAGGTGTAGAGCAGACCGGCGGAGCTCAGCATCAGGTACAGCGAGATCAGCAGGAGCGCGCCGGGGATGAGCTGCCCGATGAGGAACATGAACATGATCGCGTTGCGTCCGCGGTAGCGGAACTTGGAGAGCGAGTAGGCCATGAGGCCGCCGACGAGGACGGCGAGCAGCGCCGTCCCGCTGGACACGATGATGCTGTTGCCGAGGTTCTTCAGGAGCATGTCGTTCTGGAAGAACCCGACGAAGTTCTCGATCGTCGGATTCACGGGGAAGAACGGCCTGTCCTGTGCGAAGACGTCCTCCTTCCTCGTGAAAGCCGTCGCCGTGAGCCAGTAAACGGGCAGGAGACCGAAGAGGGCGAGCAGCAGCAGGCCGATGCGCCCGGGAATGGACAGACGGGGGCGGATGATCGACTCTCCGATGTCGCGACTCGTACGCATCACTTCTCCAGACGTCGATTGAGGAGCAGGTAGCCGCTCGAGATGATCGCGAGGAGGACGAGCCATAGCGCGCCCATCGCAGAGGCCTTGCCGAGCTCGTAGCTGCCGAAGGCCAGGTGGTAGAGGCTGACGGCGAGGGTCGTGGTCGAGTCGCCGGGACCACCGCCGGTCATGACGAAGATCGTGTCGAAGTTGCCGAAGTTGTAGATGAACTCGAGCACCGCGACGAGGGCGACGGGGCCGGTGATGTGCGGGAGCGAGATGTAGCGGAACCGCTGAGCCCTCGTCGCTCCATCGATCGTCGCCGCCTCGATCTGCTCGCTCGGCAAGGTCTGCAGCACGGCGAGCGCGACGACCATGATCCAGGGGAAGGAGTGCCAGGTCTTCGCGATGATGACGGCGGCCATGGCACCGATCGGATTGCCGAGCATGCTGATCTCCGGCATCCCGAACACGGAGAGCACGTGGTTGACGACGCCGTAGCTGTCGTTGAAGATCCACGCCCAGAGGAACGACACGACGACGCCGGGAAGCAACCAGGGCAGCATCAGTGCGCCGCGCAGGATGTTGCGCCCACGCATTCGCGAATTGAGCAGCATGGCAAGGGCGACTCCGAGCACGAGCGGGAACACCGTCGCCAGGGACGCGAAGGTGAGCGTGGTTCCGAGTCGGGCCACGAACTCATCCCAGACCGCCGCATAGTTGCCGAGCCCGACGAAGGTGCGGTCGGGTCGCAGCAGCGACTGGTCGTAGAGGCTCGTCCCGATGCTCGACACGAGCGGGAAGATCGCGATCACGAGGAACAACAGGACCGCGGGAAGTGCGATCATGAAGCCGAACGTGCGATCCTTCGCGCCCAGCGTCGACCTGCGCCCGGAGCGCGGCTCGACCTTCTCACGACTCGCAAGTCGCTCGAGAGTGGCTTGTGGCATTGCGTTCACTTTCCGAGTAGGTGCGACCCCGTTCGGGGCCGGCACGCCGTTGTGACCATCGTCACCGGTGACGTTCGGCTAGTCAACCACAATGCGCATTCGAAATCCATAAAATGCATAAGACACCCACATTTGCTTGCCTGGCGTCGGGACTCTCATTAGGATGACTGGCAACGGAGTCGCAGATGCGGCGCCGACATGGAGGAGGACTCGAGATGGCATCGGAATCGGTGGGCGGCACCCAGACGGTCGAACGAGCGATGTCCCTGCTCGCCTGCTTCACCGAGGAGTCCGGCGAGCTCCGCGTCTCGGAACTCTGCACGATCACCGGCCTCGGGCAATCCACGGTGTCGCGGATGATGTCGGCTCTCGATCGCCTGGGATTCGTGGTCCAGGATGGTCGCACCGGCCTGTACCGGCTCGGCCCCGCCGCGGTGTCGCTCGGCACCATCGCCCTGAACGGCTCCCCGATCTTCCGCGCCTCCCGCCAGATCGCACAGAACCTCGCGCGCCGCATCGAGATCGGCGTGAACGTCGCCGAGCTCAGCGGCTTCACCTTCACATATCTCTGCAACTTCGAGGGCGCACTGGCACCCAAGTCCTTCGCGATGGCCGGGCGCACGGGCCCACTGCATGCGACGGGTCTCGGAAAAGCACTGCTCTCCGGGATGCCGGACCACGCCGTGGACGAGTACTTCGAGCGCTCCCCCCAGCGTTTCACCCCGCACACGATCGTCGACCGCGACGCGATGAGGATCGCACTCGACGAGACCCGCAGCCGCGGCTATGCGACCGAGATCGAAGAGCTCGCTTTCGGCCGTGCCTGCATCGCCGCACCGATCCGGGACCGCGCGGGCGAGATCGTCGCGGCGATCTCGGCGAGCGGGCCGCTGTCGGTGCTCGACCTGCACGCTCCACCTCAGGAGCTCTCTCTGCAGCTCATCGAAGCCGCCGACGAGATCTCCGTCGCTCTGGGTTACAGCCCGTCGCACTCCGCGACGGCGTTCGCCGCACTCTGACCCGCGGCGCGGTATCGACCGCGACGCCCGATTCTCTCGCCGAGGCGCCCGCCTCCGGCGTCCTCCCTCACGATCGTCTTCGGAGACCCCTGTGAAAATCTCGCGCGTGCAGACCTTCCCTCTCTTCCTCTCGAGGGAGGATGCCGATGACTCCTACGCGGGCGACACGGGCGTTGCGCATCGCGGCTATGTCGTCCGTCGGCCGTGGCGGAGCCTGTACTCCCCCGGCTACGAGACCCTCCTGGTGAAGATCGAGACCGACGACGGCCTGGTCGGCTGGGGGGAGGCACTCGCACCCGTCGCCCCCGAGGTCGCCGCGGCGATCGTCGACCGTCTGCTCACGCCGCTCATCATCGGTGAGGATCCTCGTTCGGTGCACACACTGTGGCATCGCATGACAGAGTCGATGCGCGAGCGCGGCCACCTCACCGGCCACCAGGCCGATGCCATGGCTGCCGTCGACATCGCCCTATGGGACCTCTGGGGACACGCGACCGGTCTCTCCGTCTCGGAGCTCGCCGGTGGGCGCTTCTCAGAGGTGCTTCCCACCTATGTCTCCGGCATCCGCGGATCGGATGATGCCGACAAAGCCGACAAGGCCTCTGCTCTGGTCGATGCCGGAGTGCGGCGCATCAAGTTGCATCTCGGCACCGACATCCGCACCGACCTCGCGACCTATGACGCGATCCGCGACGTGCACCCCGACCTGGAGGTCGCGCTCGACGCCCACTGGACCTATCGTCTAGGCGAGGCGAAGGCGCTCGGCCGAGAACTGGACGACCGCCGGGCCTGGTTCTTCGAGGCTCCGCTCGCCCCGGAGGACGTGGAGGGACACCGAGATCTCGCCGCTGCACTCGCCACACCCATCGCGGTCGGCGAGGCCATGCGCAGCCGATTCGAGTTCACCGACTGGCTCACCCGACGCGCGGTCGGCCTGACGCAGCCCGACATCGGCCGCACGGGCATCACAGAGGGACTCGCGATCGCGGGCATCTCCGATGCCTTCCACGCCCAGGTCGCACCGCACCACTCCGCAGCATTCGGCATCGCCATGGCTGCCGGCGTGCACGTCGCGGCTGCCTCGACGTCGTTGCTCGCCTTCGAGTACCAGCCCTTCACCCTTCCCGTGGCGAACCGCCTCCTGGCCGCGCCGCTGGAGGTCCGCCCGGACGGAGGGTTCGTGGTTCCGACGGGTCCGGGTCTCGGCGTGAGCGTGGACGAAGACGCCATCGCACGGTATGTGCGGCACTGACGTCGTGTCCGCACAGCGCGAAGCCGGGCAGTGAGCGCCGAGCACCCTGAGGAACTGACGGAGTATCCTCTCTCCTCGCTCCTCACCCCGTTGGACCCTCCCGTCCAGCCACCGGACTTCGATGCATTCTGGCAGTCGACGTTCGACGAGTTCGGCACCGGTTCCGTCCCCTGGCGCACGCAGGCAGAGCTTCCGTCGACGCCTGCCCACCGGGCGCTCGAGATCCGGTTCTCCTCCTCGGCAGGGGAGGACGCCGCGGCCTACGTCATGATTCCGCATTCGAGGGCGGCCATTCGCCGAGGACTCGTCCTCGGTCACGGCTACGGGGGCCGCACCGGGCCCGACCACGATCGCGTCCCGTCGGACACCGCCGCGATCTTTCCCTGCGCGCCGGGCACGCACCGGGGCGCATCCAGCAGATTCCCTTCGGAGCCCTCGGACCATGTGCTGGCGGGCATCGCGCATCGGGAGACCTACTCGCATCGCTTCGCGGCCGCGGACATCTGGCGGGCGGTGACGGTACTGCTGGACATCGCCCCCGAGTCGGAAGGTGCTCTCGATTTCAGTGGGAGCAGCTTCGGCGCGGGTATCGGCGCATTGGCGATCCCCTGGGATCCCCGGTTCCGCAGGGCGAGCCTGGACGTGCCGAGCTTCGGCCATCACGCCATCCGCCTGACCAGACGGTGCACAGGAAGCGGTGAGGCGGTCCGTCAGCATGTCAAGGCGCATCCCGACGTGCGACCGGTGCTCGACTGGTTCGACGCCGCCACCGCCGCCCGATGCCTTGCCCTTCCGGTACACATCGGAGCCGCACTGCTGGATCCCGCGGTCGATCCGCGCGGACAGTTCGCCGTCTACCACGCCCTCACCGGCCCGCGCCGCCTTCACGTCCGAGCGAACGGGCACCTGGGCGGCGCGACGGGCGCGGCATCCGATCGCATGGCCCTGCGCGCGGCGATGGACTTTCTCGCCCTGCCGGACGACCGACTGGAGAGCGAGGTCACAGAGAACACATAGGTGCTTCCATAGGAATCACATAGAAGACTCCGCAGAATGAAGTCATGAGCACCGTGCATCCCGAACTGCGCCGTCCAGACGGCTCGCCCCTCCGCATCCTCGCCGTCGACGACGAGCAGATGCTCACCGACCTGCTCGCGATGGCGCTGCGCATGGAGGGCTGGGAGGTCCGCACCGCCGGATCCGGCCTCGAAGCGCTGCAGGTCGCCCGCGAGTTCGAGCCCGACGCCCTCGTACTGGACATCATGATGCCGGATCTCGATGGAATGTCAGTGCTCAAGCGACTCCGCGAATCGGGCAGCCTGGTCCCTGTGCTGTTCCTCACCGCGAAGGATGCAGTCGGCGACCGCGTCGCCGGCCTCACCGCCGGCGGCGACGACTACGTCACCAAGCCGTTCAGCCTCGAGGAGGTGATCGCCCGTCTGCGTGCGATCATCCGCCGCACCGGACACGCGACGGCCGACGACGGGCAGTCGATCCTGCGCGTCGCGGACCTGTCTCTCAATGAGGACAGCCACGAGGTCGTGCGCGACGGCACCGAGATCGAGCTCACCGCCACCGAGTTCGAACTGCTGCGCTACCTGATGCGCAACGAGCGACGCGTGCTGTCGAAGGCGCAGATCCTCGACCGCGTCTGGAGTTACGACTTCGGCGGCAAGTCCTCCGTCGTCGAGCTGTACATCTCGTATCTGCGCAAGAAGATCGATGCCGGTCGCACTCCCCTGCTCCACACCGTCCGCGGTGTCGGCTACATGATCAAGGCGCCTCAGTGAGCACCACGAGGATGGCGCGACGTCCGGTCACGCTGCAGACCCGTTTGATGGGCGCGGTCATCGGGTTCGTGTCGCTCATCCTCGTGATCGTCGCGGTGATCACCTCTGCGACGCTGGGCCGCACTCTCGAGGACCAGCTCCAGCAGCGGTTGATGGAGTATGCCAAGCCGATCGCTGTGCAGTGGGTCGGCTTCACCCGACCGGATCTGGCAACGGCGGAGAACCTTCTCATGAACCAGAAGGGAATCGGCATCCCCGGGCTTCTCGTGGCACTGTCGAGTCCCGAAGCAGGCGTCAGCGGGGTCGTCTTCGATACGTCGCAGACCAGCATCGACGATGGAGGATCGAAGCTGAGTTTGAACTCGACACAACTCGCCCAGATCGATGAGTCCCTGGTCGACGCCGGCCAGGCGACGGTGACGATCGACGGCCTCGGCTCGTATCGCCTCGTCTCGATCACGACGCCGAACGGGGTCGATGTCATCACCGGGTTCCCCCGTACCGAGATCCAGAATCAGCTCACCCAGCTCCTCACGGTGATCGTGCTCGCCACCATCGGCGGGCTGATCCTGCTCGCCCTCACCACTGCGATCACGATCAGGGTGAGTCTGCGACCGCTCAGGGCGATCGCAGGAACCGCGATGCGAGTCGCGAACCAGCCCCTCGATCGGGGTGAAGTGGAGATCACCGAGCGCATCCCCGATGCGCAGGCGGATCCTCGCACCGAGACCGGTCTCGTCGGCGCCTCGCTGAACAAGCTGCTCGACCACGTGAACACGTCGCTCTCTGCGCGGCAGAAGAACGAGGAGCGGATGCGGCAGTTCGTCGCGGACGCGAGCCACGAGCTCCGCACCCCCCTCGCGTCGATCCGCGGGTACTCCGAGCTGTCACTGCGCGCGTTGAGCCAGCAGCAGGGACCGGCGGCCATCGAGGGCACGACCACCTCTCTCGAGCGAATCCAGGCCCAATCCCTCCGCATGACGCGACTCGTCGAGGATCTCCTCCTGCTCGCCCGTCTCGACGAGGGACGCGAACTCGTGTACGGCACGATCGACCTCGCGCAGCTCGCTCTGGAGAGCGTGTCGGATGCTCGTCCCACGGCGCCGGAACACGGCTGGGACATCGAGGTTCCCGATGAGCCCGTCGTGATCGTCGGAGACGCGGGACGCATGCACCAGGTCGTGACGAACCTGCTCGCGAACGCCCGAACGCACACGCCGGCCGGCACGCAGATCACGCTGAGCGTCGCCAAGGAAGGGTCGGATGCCGTACTTCGGGTGCACGACGACGGGCCAGGCATCGATCCCGCCGTGCGGGATGAGCTCTTCGCCCGCTTCGCACGCGGCGACAGCTCGCGCGCTCGTCAGACCGGAGGCACCGGGCTCGGCCTCGCGATCGCCAAGGCGATCGTGGAGGGCCATCACGGCCGCATCGAGGTCGCGAGCACGCCCGGAGACACGACCTTCACCGTCCGCATCCCGGTGAATCCGGCGGCACCTGCCCAGGACTGACACACGGCCGGACTGACCGGTGCCGGACTAGGTGTGATGTCCAGGGACGTTGTTGCGTGAATCGCGGTTGATCTGTCGATGAGTGAAGGCCTCCCGTTATGGAGTGGAGCTGTCTAGGAACCGCTTCTCACAACAGGAGGCCTTCGTGTCCCACGCTAA